>NZ_RZQT01000096.1:0-22041 GCF_003998485.1 Mesorhizobium sp. M7A.F.Ca.CA.001.04.2.1 | reverse complement strand
ATCGCGCTGAGCTGGATGGGAATGGCGCGGCGGTGACGCAGTTGCGAGGCCTGCTGGGTAACGGCAAGGTGACGCTGCTCTACGGCGCGCATGACGAGGCGCACAACAATGCGGTGGCGCTGGCGGGGTATTTGCGCGGACGCTGAGATTTTATGGCGGTCGGCGGGACAGCGCCCCCCCTCTGGCCTGCCGGCCATCTCCCCCTCAGGTGGGGAGATCCGCTGTCATCATCTTCTTCGCAAATCCCGAACGTGACAGGAATGGCGGAGCGGCGAAGCTGCCAATCTCCCCACTTGAGGGGGAGATGTCCGGCAGGACAGAGGGGGGGCGCCACGGAACACCGTGGAACGAGAGGCAGCTCTACTTCCCCACCGCCGCCTCATAGACATCAGCCTTGAACCCGACCATAACCCGGTCGCCTACCTCCAGCACCGGCCGCTTGATCATGGTCGGCTTGGCCAGCATCAGCGCCTTGGCGCTCTTCTCGTCGAGACCCTGCTTTTCCTTGTCCGGCAGCTCGCGGAACGTCGTGCTCGCCTTGTTGAGCAGCTTTTCCCAGCCGACCTTGCCCGCCCAACCATCCAGCCGCTTCGCGTCCAGTCCCTCGGCCCTGAAATCGTGAAACCGGTAGGCTACGTCATGGCCTTCCAGCCAGACGCGCGCCTTCCTGACCGTGTCGCAAGTGGTGATGCCGTACATGGTGATCGTCAAAAGCGTGCTTCCTTGGCTGACTGTCGAATCCGTTCCACAGACTAAACCACCCTTTCCGCTTTGCCAGAGCCGTTGCCATATCTCCGTTCCACATGACGGCCAGGACAATGTCCCGGCCGTCTAATTTCCTGATCCTGCAGCGACGTGAGCCGGAAGCCGGGGTTCGGCCCTAGTAGTAGAAGCGCTCTTCGGTGATCTTGCCGTTTTTGACCGTGTAGAGGCCGACTTCATCCATGGTGACACGCTCGCCGGTAGCCTTGGGCGTTATGTCGAACTTGAAGCGCACCGCGAACTGGTCGCCATTGACATAGGGGCCTTCGACAGAGCCGCCATGGACTTCATTGTTCTCCTGCCACCACTGGCCCTTCTGCCTGAGAGCCTCCTTGCCACGGGAGATGGCCATCGGCCCCTCCATGGCTTCGTAGCTCACGATATCGTCGGAATTGTACTTCTCGGCGGCAGCTTCGTTCTCGCCCTGCTTGAGCAGCTCGGTAAAATCCTTGGCAATTTCCGCGATGGTCATTTTCGTTCCTCCTGTTCAGACGCATTTAGGTAGGGAACAGCCTGCTGGCCTGCCATCGTCGGACCGCGCCGTAGCTGACAAGCCATGTCAGGATGATGGTCCCCGCGGACATATGACGATGATTTGAGGCGTTTACATCGCGGGCCGGGCATCGTCCTGGCCCGTCAATTGCCAACGGTGAGGCACCTCATAGCGACCTTCCTGGATGAAGCTCTGGACGAGCGCGAAATCCCGCACTGTCCAACTGATGGGCTCAATCGCCCTTTCGCGAATTTTGGGCACTCCCACTTTGTCGCGAAGCAGCGTGACATGCGGTTCAATGGATTTTGTGAGAAAGAGCTTTAACGGGCTATCCGAAATCACTGCCGTCAGGTTTCGCCAGAATTCTTGCAGCGAAGGATTGCCGTCGCTGTTGCGTAAAACAAGCGCGCCACCGCCAAAAGCGCACAAACGATCAAAAGAAACGTCGAATGGTTTTGCGACAATCATCGAGCCTATGTGGTGAGCGAGTTCTACCAAGCCCTCCGGCAATCCGTCATGGTCGCCGAGTCCAACAAGCGAGATGTGATCGGCAATTGTTTTCCCTTTCAGCCCGAGTTCCTGGCGCCAAGCGGTTGCTTGTAAAGCGATAGGGTCGGCGATGGTGCCATCCATCAGGTGACAGAAGAACAACCGATCAGTGCGACGACGCCTGTTCCGCTCATGCCAGTTGAAAGATGTTTGACCGTTTTCGGCTGTGTTGAATGTGGGCAGTTCGTTCATGTCCTTCCTCCTTTTGCGCCACCCATCCCCGCCAAGCCGGAGATTTTAGAACAAAACGGGAACATGGCAAGCGGAAATGAGCGAACGGTCGGTCGTGCTTTCCGGATCATCGCCCGCGAGTTCAACAGTCGAAGAAGCTCTGCTGAGGGTGGCTTGAAACCTACGTCCTTGAGAAATCGTCGATCGCCCGATCGGCATAGTCGCGACCGTTGCCCGACTGCTTGTGGCCGCTGAACGTGCGACGTGTGCTCCGTTTCAGGTATCGATGAACTAACCTGGCAGCACTGGGCAGTGGGCGCCACGGCGTAGGCTGATATGCGCCACGTCGCCGACCTGGAAGCGAAAACCCTCGGCCTGGCGCGGCGCGTCGATGACGACAGGTGCGCCCTGCCCGAGTTCGGCATGCAGGCGCAGCGTGCGGCCGTGAAAGACGACGCTGTTGACGCGCGCCGGTGCGGTGCCGGGCGCGGCCTCGGTCATCGCCAGCAAATCCTCCGGGCGCACGCCGATGGTGCGGGTAGCGCCCTCGGCAGGTGCCTCGCCGGTTTCAGAAATAGCCTCCAGCGGCAGGGTGCCGGCGGTGAAACGCAAGCGATCGCCATCGCGGCCGACAAACCGTGATTGCAGGAGATTCATGGTGCCGATGAAGCTCGCCACAAACTTCGTGGCAGGCCGGTCATAAAGTGTGGCCGGCGGTGCGATCTGCTCGATGCGGCCCTTGTTCATGACGACGATGCGGTCGGAAATCGACAGCGCTTCGGTCTGGTCGTGGGTGACCATGACGAAGGTGGTGCCAAGCCGCGACTGCAGCCGCTTCAGCTCAACCTGCATCTGTTCGCGCAGATGCGCATCGAGCGCCGACAACGGCTCGTCGAGCAGCAGCACGCGCGGCTCGCAGACGATGGCACGCGCGAGCGCGACGCGTTGGCGCTGGCCGCCAGACAGTTCGGAGACACGGGCGCCAAGCTTGTCGGCGAGACCGACCATGTCGAGCGCTTCGCCGGTGCGCTTAGCCTGTTCGGCTCCAGACAGTTTGCGCAGCGACAGACCGAAGCCGACATTTTCTGCAACATTCATGTGCGGGAACAGCGCGTAGTCCTGGAACACGGTGTTGACCGGCCGGTCGAACGGGCGAAGTGCCGTGATATCGCGGCCGTCTAGCAGCACCTTGCCGCTCGACGGGCTTTCGAAACCGGCGATGACGCGCAGACTGGTGGTCTTGCCGCAACCCGACGGCCCGAGCAGCGTGATGAACTCGCCGCTGATAATGTCGAGATCGACGGCGTCGAGCCCGACGATGCCGCCAGGAAAAATCTTCGAGACCGCCTGCAGCCGGACGAGTGGATCAGGCGCCATCGCGAACCTCGGACGGCTTCGTGGTGTTGACCCAGAGAATCTGGCACCGCTCGGCGCCCGGATTGCGGAAGGCATGCAAAAGCGTGCTCTTGAAGGCAAAGCTGTCGCCCGCCTTCAACCCGTATTTCGTCGAATCCACCACCAGTTCGACCTCACCGGCCAGCACGAAGCCGAATTCATGGCCGGCATGCGCATAGGCCTCGGCCGTGCCGCCGCCGGCTTCCACCGTCACCAGCATGCCGGTCAGCGTCGCGCCCGGCGGTGACAGCAGCGCCTTGGCAATGCCTTCCGATTTCACCGGGATTTGCCGCCGCTTGTCGGCACGCACGCAATAGAGATCGTTGGCCGCATCGTTGCCGTCGGCGATCAGCGCCGACGGCTCGATGTCGAGGGCGGCGGCGAGCGGCCAGATCACCTTGACGCGCAGCGAGGACATGCCGCGCTCGATCTGGCTCAATGCACCGATCGACACGCCGGCCTTTGCCGCAAGATCGGCCAGCGACAAATTGCGCTCCAGCCGCAGCGCCCGCACGCGCCGGCCGACGCGAACGTCGGCATCGTCCTTCGGCTTCCCAGCCGCTTCATCCAGCATGTCCATGCGTTAGTCCTCGTTTGCTTTCCCTTCTCCCCTTGTGGGAGAAGGTGGATCGGCGCGCAGCGCCGAGACGGTTGAGGGGTGTTCCAGCGGAGTGAGACGCTGGTGTTCCCTGGAGCACCCCTCATCCGTCGCCTTCGGCGACACCTTCTCCCACAAGGGGAGAAGGGGGAGCTTTATCCCCCCGCCTTGACCTTTTCGAACATCTTGGCGAGGTCGTCATTCTGTTTCATCGGTCCGGTGAAGATGGTGGTCTTCAGCATCACCTCCGGGTCGGACGGCAGCTGCAATTTCTCCAGCTCCTCCTTCGGCACCGCCGCGAAGGCCGAACTGGTCGAGCTGCCATAGCCGTAGGCCTCGATCAGGTATTTGCCGGAATCCGTCTCCAGCCGGCTGTTGATGAAATCATAGGCGAGGTCGACATTCTTGGCGTCCTTGAGCATCACGAAGCCGCAGGCCCAAGTCAGCATGCCCTCCTTCGGCTTCATGAACTCGACCGGCACGCCCTGCTTCTTGAGCGAGGTGGCCGACGCGTTCCAGGTCATGGCGGCGACCAATTGGCCGCTGGCCAGCGCCTGTTCGACGGAGGTCATGTCGGTGGTGTAGTTGGAGAGCAGCGGGCGCTGCTCGCGCAGCTTCTCGGCCACCTTGTCCATTTGCTCCGGCGTCATGTCGAACGGATTGACGCCGGCGAGCAGCGCCGCCACGACAGGCGTGTCATGCACCGCGTCGATCGTCGCCATGCGACCGGCATACTGCTTGTCCCACAAAAGGTTCCAGCTCGCTTCCGGGTTCTTCACCAGATCGGTGCGGTAGAGGATCGAGGTGTTGCCCCAGTCCCACGGCACCATCCAGACCTTGCCGTCGCCAGCCTGCAGGTCTGGCAGGTTCTTGAACACCGGGAAGATCGAGTCCCAGTTCTTGATGCGCTTGGTGTCGATCGGCTGCAGCAGGCCTTCCTTGTTCCAGCGCGCCACCTTGTCATAGCAGGGATGCGCAATGTCGGGTCGGAAGCCGGCCTTGACCTTGGTGAAGGCGTCATCGTCGTCACCGAAGATCGAGGCCTCGACGCCATCGGGATGCGCGGCAAGGAAGCTCTTGTTGAAGTCGGGCAGTTCATAGCCCGACCAGGTGAAATATTGCAGCTTGTCGCCGGCGAAAGCAACGGTCGACGACAGCGCCAGCGCGAACGCCGTCAATCCAGCGCAAACAGTCTTTGCAGAGATCGATTTCAGGTCGAATGCCATTGCAGTTCTCCTCTCTTGGTTTGTTTTGGTTGTGATGGATCCGCAGGCCTTGGCGCCGTGGCGGACAAGCCGCGATGGCGCAGGATTTCAGCTGCTGCAGCGATGACGAAGGACACCGCCAGGATCGAAGTGCCGAGCGCCATCACCGTCGGCAGCGACCGGGGAAAACGCAGCTGGCTCCAGATGTAGAGCGGCAGCGTCGGCTCGGTGCCGGCCAGGAAGAACACGACGATGAATTCGTCGAAGGAGATCAGGAAGGCCAGCATGAATGCCGAGACGATGGCCGGCAGGCTGAGCGGCAGCATGACCCGCCGGAAGGTCGTCCAGTCGGAGGCGCCGAGATCGAGTGCCGCCTCGCGAATGGTTTTCGGGATGGCGGCGAAGCGGCTGCGCATGATCACCACGGTCGTCGGCAGCGCCACCAATATATGGCCGAGAACGATGGCGACGCGCGATGGCCCCAGACCAACGAGGTTGATGAGGATCAGCAGCGATATGCCGACGATGACGCCCGGGATCAGGATCGGCAGCCTTGCGATGGCGCTGATGGTGGCGGCCAGGGGCGAGCGGCCGTAGAGGTCCATGTAGGATACGGTTATGCCGCACAGCGTCGCACCCGTGGCGGCGATGGCGCCGATGGCGAGGCTGTTCAAGAGTGCACCGGTCAGCGCCGAATTGCCGAACAGCGTCGCGTACCATTGCAAGGTAAAACCTTGCAGCGGTAACGCTGCCTGGATCGAGTTGTTGAAGGAAAACAGCGGGATCAGCAGCACCGGCAGATAGAGAAAGACCAAATAGGCGGCGACATACATGCCGAGCCAGCGGCCACCTCCCTGCGTGCGTGCAGTGCTCATGTGCGGCTGCCAAATCTGCGGTCGGCGAAGCGGGCGACCAGCACCACGCACAGGATGACCAGCATGACGGCGACGGAGAGTGCTGCGCCAAACGGCCAGTCATTGGCCTTGCCGAATTGCGCCTGGATCAGCGTGCCGATCATGGTGCTGGCCGGGCCGCCGACGAGCGCCGGCGTGACATAGTCGCCGACCGTCGGCACGAAGACGACGAGGGCTGCCGCCAGCACGCCCGGCATCGAATTGGGCAGCACGATCCGGCGGAAAGAGGTGAATGGCCGCGCGCCGAGATCGGAAGCGGCCTCGATCAGCGATTTCGGGATGGTGTCCAGCGCCACGTAGATCGGCAGGATGGCGAAAGGCGCATAGGCGTGCGCCAGCGTGACGACGACGGCGGCCGGCGTGTTGAGAAAGGCCAATGTCGGCTCGGACCAGATGCCGCTTTCGATCAGCGCCGAGTTCAAAACGCCATTGTAGGCGAGCACGATCTTCCAGGCGAAGACGCGCAGGAGATAGCTGGTCCAGAACGGCAGCGTCACCAGGAACAGCAGCAGGCCGCGCCGCCGGCCGGCGTGGAAGGCAAGGTAGTAGGCGACGGGATAGGCAGTGACGACCGTCGCCAGCGTGACCAGAGCGGCAATGATCAGCGAGCGCAGCGTCACCGTCCAGTACAGCGGATCGGACACCACGGTGACGAAATTCGCGACGGTGAAACCGGCGCCGAGCAGCGAACCGTCATTGCCGCGGAAGGCGAGGAAAAGCACGAGGCCAAGCGCAAACAGGATCAGCAGCAAGGTGACCAGCGCGCCCGGCAGCAGCATGGCGACCCGGAAGCCCTGGGAAGACCGGGCCTCTGGCGCTGATGTGGCAACTAGGGTCGACATCGACCTGCCTATTGGAAATTTGAAATTGGCTTAGAGTTTTTCATATTCATGAAACTGTCAAGCAGAATCCCCTAACGGAGCCCCAAGGGGATGAAGCGCCCTGGTCAGCGCTCCAACGCATCGAGCAGGCGATACCAAGCGATGGTCGCGGCGACGCCGACCTGGCGGAAGGCGTGAAACGGGATCGGCCGGATCGGCGAGACCGGGAAAGGCAATTGCCTGGCGTCGCCACTTTGGAGGTAGCTGGCGATGCGCTCGCCAAGCGCAGTCATCAGGCCGACACCACGACCCTGGCAGCCGACCACGGCGAGCAGGCCTTTCTCCGGCTCGTGGATGTGCGGCAGGTGGTCCGGCGTCATCGCCACCCGGCCGAACCAGCGCTTCTCGATGGGAACGCCGGACAGCGAGGGATAGAGCCGTACCAGCGCACGCTCGAGATGCGCCCAGTCGCCGGCGCTCGTCGGCAGCGCCATGCGGCCCCGTCCGCCAAGCACCAGCCGGCCGTCGGCGCTCTTGCGGTAGTAGACGAGGATGCGCCTGGAGTCCGACACCGCCTGCCCGCCCCGCAGGATCGTGGCCGCCAGGTTGGGCGGCAACGGCGCCGTGGCGATCTGGAAAGAATGCAGCGGCACGATCGTCTGGGCGAGACCGGGGATCAGACCGTCCGTATAGGCGTTTGTCGCCAGCACGACCGCCTTTGCCTGCAATTCCAGGCCATTTTCGATCAAAATACGCCAAACACCGGCGGCATTGGCGAGCCGCACGACCCTTTGGCGCTCTGCTATCCTCACGCCAGTCGCGGTCCCGACCCGGGCAAGTTCAGACGTGTAGGCGAGCGGATCGATCACACCGGCGCGGCGGTCGAGCCAGCCGCCGAGATAACCCTGTGCGCCAGTCCTGGCTGCGGTCTCCGCTGCGTTCAGCAACCGGACGTCGGCACCGCGCGCGTGCCATTGCCGGTCGCGGTTCGTCGCCGCCTTCAGCGCGGCCTCGGTGTGCGCCGCCTGGATCCAGCCATTTCGAACGAACGGCACCGCCAGATTCTCGTCGCGGATCAGCTCGAACACCGCGTCGGCGGTCGACGCCGCGAAATTGACAAGCGCCTCGCCGCGCTCCGGGCCAAAATGCTCCAGCAACCATTCCGGATCGTATTTCAGGCCGGGAATGACCTGGCCGCCATTCAAGCCTGATGCGCCCTGGCCGATCTCGCCGGCGTCCAGCACCTGCACCGACAGGCCAAGCCGGGCGGCATGCAAGGCAGTCGACAAGCCCATGATGCCACCGCCAACGATGGCGAGATCGACCCGTTCGCCATTCGGAAGCGATTGAAACGTGGAAGCTGCCTGCGGCCTGCGCCAGATGGGATCGGAGAATGCTGTCGCCAAGGGTCACCTGAATGCGCTGCGATTGGTGAAAATCCTAGTCAGAATTTCACAATTTTGAAAGAGCACCCTGGCTTTCGCCTGTGGACTGCCGCCGAGACGACCGGAGACCCAGAGTTCCGATCGCCTGCGACGGGATAGACCTTTGAGAGGAATCCGGTGAAAGTGCCACGCCGATCCGGCTAGCCCACATTGTCGATCACTTCACCACATTGCCGATCACTAAGAGGACAGAGCGCCATGACGAACCCGACCCACCTGCCCAGCGAGGGCCTTTTTGTCGGACGCGCCAGAAGCAGCGGTGCTACATACCCGCTGGTCGTCACGGTTCGCGATGGCACGGTCTTCGACATCACCTCGCGTACGGCACCGACCATGCGCGACCTTTGCGAGATGGCCGACCCGGCTGGGCATGTCCGCTCGGCCGAAGGCAGACCGATCGGTTCGCTCGATGACATCGCCGCCAACAGTTTTGAAACCGGGCGCGATCCAGCAAAACCCTACCTGCTCTCCCCGGTCGACCTGCAGGCGGTCAAGGCATCGGGCGTCACCTTCGTCGTCAGCCTGCTGGAACGGGTGATCGAGGAACAGGCGCGTGGTTCGGCTGAAAAAGCCGATGCCATCCGCGCCGACATTGCCGGACTGATCGGCCACGACCTGTCGAAGCTGAAGCCCGGTTCGCCCGAGGCGATGGAGATCAAGGCCAAGCTGATTTCGCGCGGCGCCTGGTCGCAATATCTGGAAGTGGGCATCGGCCCCGATGCCGAGATCTTCACCAAGTGCCAGCCGATGGCCTCGGTGGGCTTCGGCGCCGATGTTGGGCTGCACCCGGTGTCGACCTGGAACAATCCGGAACCCGAGATCGCCATGATCGCCGCCTCCAGCGGCAGGATCGTCGGCGCCACTATCGGCAACGACGTCAATCTGCGCGACGTCGAAGGGCGTTCGGCGCTGCTGCTCGGCAAGGCCAAGGATAACAATGCCTCGGCCTCACTCGGCCCCTTCATCCGCCTGTTCGACGACAAATTCTCCATCGATGACGTCAAGCGCGCCGTCGTGCGCCTGAAAGTCGAGGGCGAGGACGGGTTCTCGCTGGAGGGCGCAAGCTCGATGGCCGAGATCAGCCGCTCGCCGGAGGAACTGGTCGCCGCGGCCATGGGGCCGCACCACCAGTATCCGGACGGGCTGGCGCTCTATCTCGGCACCATGTTCGTTCCATCCAAGGATCGCGGCGAGAAGGGCAAGGGATTTACCCACAAGGTCGGCGACATCGTCACCATCTCGTCGGAAAAATTCGGTGCGCTGGTCAACCGGGTGCGGCTGTCGCCCGACTGCCCGCACTGGACCTACGGCGCCAGCCACCTGATGCGGGAGCTGGCCAGAGCCGATCTGATCTAGCAACCGGTATCGTCGGCGCCCTGCCAGGGCGCTGCGGACCTGGTCCCGTGGGCCTGGGATGGTCGTCGGCGTGCCCTTGTCGGCGCAGGCCGCGTTCGCGCGACCGAAACATCACACCAATTATCCGACAGTCGGAAAATCACCTCAACTGATGCAATCTGATGGGACGGCTGATGACGCCCCGTCAGGCGCCCACTACACCTGCAAATGGAGGCCTGGCAGATGGAGGCTTGCCATCCGTCGAAAAAGGGGATGCTCTGACGCATTCAATCGGCACTGGCAAAAGACGCAGAACAAGGGACGGATTTTGAACTGACGATCTACAAACGGGAGGAAATCAAATGCTGACACGGCTAAGACTCGTTCTATACGGCCTGTTGGTGGCGCTGATGGTGGTACCAGCAGCGGCACAGGCCAAGACGTTCTACTGGATTTCGCATGGCGGTCCGGCCGATCCGGTCTGGACCTACTTCCTGGCCGGCGCCAAGCAGTGGGCCAAGGACACCGGCAACACGGTCAACACCTCGTTCCACAATGGCGATGTCGCCTCGCAGCAGGAAGCGGTTCGCGCCGCCCTCTCCGCCAAGGCCGATGGCATCGTCACCACGAGCCCCGATCCGGGCAGCCTGATCGAGATCGTCAAGGAAGCGCGTGCGGCGAAAGTGCCGATCATCAATTTCAACACGCCTGATCCGAAAGCCGATTTCAACGCCTATGTCGGCGGCGACAATGTCACCTTCGGCAAGCATTGGGCACAGTATCTGGTCGACAAAGGCCTGGTGAAGAAGGGCGACTTCGTCTGGATGCCGGTCGAAATCCCCGGCGCCACCTATGGCGTGCAGGAAGAGGAAGGCATCAAGAGCGTCTTCGAGCCGCTCGGCATTACCTATGAAATCACGGAAGCGACGCTTGATCAGGCTGAAGTGATCAACCGCATGGTCGACTACCTCACGGCGAACAAGGCCAAGGTCAAGGCGATCATCGGCCTAGGCGACCTCGTCACCGGCTCGATCAAGCGGGTGTTCGACCAGGTCGGCATCAAGCCGGGCGAAATCCCGGTCGTCGGCTGGGGCAATTCGCTCGACACCACCCAGGAAGTGCTGAACGGCTATGTCAATGCCGGCCAGTGGCAGGACCCGCAGGCGACCAGCTATGTCGCGCTTTCGCTGGCCAATATGGCCGCCGGCGGCATTCCTCCGGGCTTCAACGTCATCACCGGCGCGCTCTATGAAAAAGACACCGCGCAGATCTACGACGACATCCTGTCCGGCAAGTAACATCCAATCTCAACAGTCGCGGCCGCCCAACGGTCGCGACTGGCTCTCCATTTCGCCGAGCCCTTCGCACGCGATGTGCAACGCTCAGCCTTCCACTCATGTCGCGGATTGCCTGTGGAAAATCATTCGCTCGTCCCACGCCTGATCGCACGGCCGGAATTCGGCCCTTTCGTGCTGCTCGTCGTCGAGATCGCCGTTTTCTGGAGTTTCAACCACGACTTCCTGTCGCCGCAGAACATCTCCAACACGCTGGCTTTCACGGTCGAGCTCGGCCTGATCGCGCTGGCGATGACGCTGTTGATGACGTCCGGCGAGTTCGACCTCTCGGTCGGCTCCTTGTTCGGCTTCTCGCCGGTCTTGATGTGGACCCTGTTCAACAGCGGCCTGACCTCGCTCGAAGTCGGCTTTGTCGCCGCGCTGCTGGTCGCCGCCTTCATCGGGCTGGTCAATGGCTGGTTCGTGACGCAGCTCAAGATCCCATCCTTCCTGGTGACGCTCGGCATGCTGCTGGTGGTGCGCGGCACCGCCCTTTTCGTCACCGACGGTTTTCCCCAGCGCACCTGGAGTGCGGAGGGCAGCTGGCTGGCGGAAGCGCTGGTCGGCGACTTCTTCATCGGCCCGTTCCGCATCTACATGTCACTGTTCTGGTTCATCGCCGCGGCGATCGCGCTCGGCTACGTACTGACGCAAAGCCGCACCGGCAACTGGATCCAGGCGGCCGGCGGCAACCCGAGCGCGGCGCGGGCGCGCGGCGTCAATGTCAGCGGGGTCAAGATCGGCTTGTTCGTGCTGTCGTCGGTCATGGCCTCGCTTGCCGGCGTCATCTCTTCGTTGCGCACGTCCGCCGCCAACCCCAACAGCGGTACCGGCTATGAGTTGGAAGTCATCGCCATGGTGGTGATCGGCGGTACCGCACTTACCGGCGGGCGCGGCACGATCATCGGCACCGTGCTCGGCATCCTGATCCTGCGCGTGATGCGCAACGGCATCGTGCTGATCGGCGTGCCTGGTCTTGCCTACAACATCTTCATCGGTGCCATCATCCTCGGCATGATGGCACTGCATTCATGGCTGGAACGCCGGCATCAGGCGGGGACTTGAACCATGGCCGAGCCACTGATCCGCATGACGAACATCCGCAAGTCCTACGGCCGCGTGCAGGCGCTGGAGGATGCCAATTTCCATGTCAATGAACGGGAGATCGTCGGCTTGCTCGGCGACAATGGCGCCGGCAAGTCGACGCTGATCAAGGTGCTTTCGGGTGCCGTTCCGCTGACCAGCGGCGATATCTTCATCCGTGGCAAGAAGGTGAGCCTGCGCAGCACCAGCGACGCCATCGCCCATGGCATCGAGACGATCTACCAGGACTCCGCACTGGTCACGCAACTGTCGATCGCCCGCAATCTGTTCCTCGGGCGCGAGCCGATCAAGCCGCCGCGCTTCCTCAACCGGATGGACCAGGAGGCGATGAACACGGTTGCCCGCGACCTGCTCAAGCAGGTCGGCATCTCGAAGAACATCCCGCCGACGACGCCGATCGGTTCTCTCTCCGGCGGCGAGCGTCAGGCGGTGGCGATCGCGCGCGCCATGCATTTCGACAGCGACCTGATCATCCTCGACGAGCCCACCAACAATCTGGGCGTCGCCGAAACACAGGGCGTGCTGAGTTTCGTGCGCAGCGCCCGCGATTCCGGCCATTCCTGCATTTTCATCGCCCACAACATCCACCATGTCTTCCAGGTGGTCGACCGCATCGTCGTCATGCGCCGGGGCAAGGTGGTCGCCGACGACATCGACCCGAAGACGACCAGCGTGGCGGAGGTAGAGCGGATCATCACCGGCATGTCGGACAAGGAAATCCGCGATGCCATCACCGATGGCAAGCCGTCGCACTGACTGTCGGGTGATGGCGGCAATCACCGCTGCCTCAGATCGCATCGCTTGTCTG
Organism: Mesorhizobium sp. M7A.F.Ca.CA.001.04.2.1; assembly: GCF_003998485.1. Classification (NCBI taxonomy): domain Bacteria; kingdom Pseudomonadati; phylum Pseudomonadota; class Alphaproteobacteria; order Hyphomicrobiales; family Phyllobacteriaceae; genus Mesorhizobium; species Mesorhizobium sp. M7A.F.Ca.CA.001.04.2.1. The sequence goes on along the minus strand of NZ_RZQT01000096.1, from coordinate 9,107 downwards.
GCGCGGCATCGCAGGGCGCATAGGTAGCGGCATGAAAGCCACCGTCTCGGATATCGCCCGCAATTGCGGGCTATCGACCGCAACGGTCGACAGGGTGCTGAACAACCGGCCGGGTGCGAGTGCGGCCAACCGCCAGCGCGTCATGGAGGCGGCCAAGCAACTCGGCTACCTGCCGGTCGCCGATCAGGTGACGCTGCCCTCGCGGCCCGCCCATCTCGAATTCCTGCTGCCGATCGGCAGCAATGCCTTCATGCGCGATCTCGCCCGGCATATCGAGGACTACGCCGCGCGTCTGCCGCTTGTCGCCTCGTGCCGGATCCACAATCTCGCCGGTATCTCGCCGAACGCGCTGCAGAGCGCTGTCGAAAACCTGTCGCTCAGGGCCAATGGCGTTGGCGTGATCGCTGTCGATCATCCGCGTACGCGCAACATACTGCGCGACATCGTCGAAGCCGGCATGCGTCTGGTGACGCTGGTGTCCGATGTTCCGGCGGCACCGCGCGCGGCCTATGTCGGCATCGACAACAGGGTGGCGGGACGAACGGCGGCGCTGCTGATGGGACGCTTCCTTGGCGGCCGCACCGGCCATCTGGCGATGGTCGTCGGCTCACGTTCCTATCGCGGCCACGAGGAACGCGAGATGGGTTTCCGCTCGGTGCTCAACGAGGAGTTTCCCAATCTGACCGTCAGCAGCGCCGTCGAGATCAACGACGAGCCCGATGCCGGCTACACCGAGACCATGAAGGCACTGCACGACGAGCCGGAGTTGCTCGGCATCTATTGCGTCGGAGCTGGACATTCGGGCGTTGCAAAGGCGATCCGCGAGGCCAGGCCGAACCGCAAGCCGGTGTTCATCTGCCACGACCTGACCAAGGACACGCGCGGTCATCTCGTCGACGATCTCGCCGATGTCGTCATCGACCAGAATGCGCGGCTGATCGCCGAGCAGTCGGTCATTCGCCTGCTCGGCTCGATCGCATCGGCCGCGCCCTATCTGACGCGCAAGTTCATCGAACCGCGCTTGATCTTCAGGGAAAACGTGCCGGTGCAGTGAAGCAGGCGGCCTGCAAAAATGCCTGTTGCCGGATTTGTATGATAATTGGCACGGCAAATCTGCACAGCAGCTATGCAAGTTTCTTTGTTGCCGAATCGTTGGGCAACTCGTAGGTTCTGGTTGTCGGCCATCTACTCCTCCCAGATGCGATGCCGACGCTGAATGGGGTGCACCTCCTCCCGCGCCACATTCGAAAATCGAGCCCGCTGCCACCTCCTCCCGGCAGCGGGCTTTTTTCGTTTGGCCGCCGGAGTTTCCATACCGCCTGGGTCAACGGCGTAGACTGCCCTCCGTCATAGAGCCGTAACCCGCCAACAATCGTGGCGGATCTCAACCGGCGGCAGCGCCCCGGAACGAAACGATCAGCCCTTCGGCCATGCGCACGAACTGGGTGCTCGGACCTTCGGTACCCACGGTCTGCACGCTGACACGCGCGCCCTCGAACAACAGCGACAGCGTATCGGCGAGCAGTTCGGCCTGACCAATGCCGGCATCCCGACATAGCGTCACAAGGCGCGCGCGCTGGGCTTCCTTGAGCTCCTTGATCACCAGCCTGGCCGGATGGTCCGGCTCGGTCAGCTCAGCGGCGGCGTTGGCCATGTCGCAGCCGCGGCCGTCCGCATTGAGCATGGCAGCCGCCTTGCGAACCCAGGCATGCAGCTGGGCAAGCTTGTCACCAGGGAATTCGGCCTCGAATGCTTCCCACATAGCGCCGGCCTTGGCCGCATTGGCGCGCAGGCATTCGACGATCAGTTCGTCCTTGGATTCGAAGTGACGATAGAGCGTCATCTTGTTCGTGCCGGCAGCTTCGGTGATGGCGTCGACGCCGACGCCCTTGATGCCATGCTTGTGGAACATGTCGCGTGCCGTCTCCAGGATCCGATCCCGGGGACGAGAGCGCTCCACGATGCCGTCTGCCATCATGATCTCCTTTCGTTTCCAAAAAACCCTCGGCCACCTCTTGACTAGGGTGTTACCGGTCTGTAACTTCCAGAATGTTACTTACTGGTAACACCTATATCGTCCACCGTCAATAACAAGGCCGTGAACGGCCCTGCCAGACGAGAGGGGCGAGAAACTGCCAATCATGCGGCCTCGGCCGGTGAAGAGATGAAAACGGTTCGCGAGCACGGGCTGCGAATCGACAGACAAGGAGCCGGCCATGCCGCAGCGCCGCGATCTTACCATAGATGAAGCCGTCCGGGATCCGATGATCCGGCTGGTCATGAAAGCCGATGGCGTCGACCCGCGCGCCTTCGAGACGATGTTGCGCTCGCTCGCCGATACGCAGCGTGGCGAGGTGCCGTTGCTGCGTTCGCGGGACGGCCTCGGTGACAAGCGCGGCCAAAGGCTGTCCAGGGTTGCCAGCGCCTTCGGGCGGGCAACAGCAGCCGGAGAGGCGTGCGTGTCGTGGTAAACTTTTTCATTCACCGTCCGATCTTCGCCTCGGCGATCGCCATCATCATGGTGCTCGCCGGGTCGATTTGTTATTTCCTGCTGCCCGTCTCGCAGTTTCCCGACATCACGCCGCCGCAGGTCGTGGTCAGCGCCCATTATCCGGGCGCCAGCGCACAAGTGGTGGCCGACACGGTGACGACGCCGCTGGAGCAGCAGATCAACGGCGTGCAGGGCATGACCTACATGTCGTCGACGAGTTCCAATGACGGCTCCTCGACCATCACCATCACCTTCGATGTCGGCTATTCGCTGAGCACCGCCGCCGTCGACGTGCAGAACCGCGTCTCGCAGGCCGCCTCGTCGCTGCCGGCGATCGTCAACCAGGGCGGCGTGACGATCAAGAAGCAGAATCCGAACTTCGTCCTGATCGTCAACCTGACTTCGCCCGACAGTTCGGTCGATCCGGTGGCGCTGAGCAACCTTGCCTATCTGCAGGTGGTCGACCCGCTGAAGCGGCTGCCCGGCGTCGGCGACGTGCAGATCTTCGGCGAGCGGCGCTATTCGATGCGCGTCTGGCTCGATCCCGACAAGCTCGCCAATCTCGGCATCACCGCCGTCGATGTGCAAAACGCCATCGCCGAACAGAACGTCCAGGTGGCGGCCGGCAAGATCGGCCAGTCGCCGGCACCCGCCGGCACCGCCTTCGAGATGCAGGTCAACGCCGTCGGCCGCTTGAGCGATCCCAAGGAATTCGGCGACATCGTCGTGCGCGCCAACACCGATACCGGCTCGCTGGTCAGGCTGCGCGACGTCGCCCGCATCGAACTCGGCGCGCTGCAATATTCGTCGTCTGCCTTCTTCGGTAAAGACCCGACCGTGGTGCTTGCCGTTTACCAGATGCCCGGCTCCAACGCGCTCGATCTGCAGCAGCGCGTCAAGGACAAGATGCAGGAGCTGTCGGGCCGTTTCCCGAAGGGCGTGTCCTATGCGATGCACTACGACACCACCCGTTTCGTCTCGGCGTCGATGCATGACGTGCTGATCACGCTCGGCGAAGCGCTGGTGCTGGTCGTCGCCGTGGTGTTCCTCTTCCTGCAAAGCTGGCGCACGACGATCATCCCGACCATCGCCATTCCGGTGTCGCTGGTGGCGACGCTGGTCGTCATGGAGATGCTCGGCTTCTCGCTCAACATGCTGTCCCTGCTCGGCATGGTGCTGGCGATCGGCCTCGTCGTCGACGACGCCATCGTCGTGGTCGAGAATGTCGAACGACAGCTGGAGGCCGGGCTCAAACCGCTTGCGGCGACCAAGGCCGCAATGACCGAGGTCACCGGCCCGATCATCGCCACCACCGCGGTGCTGATGGCGGTGTTCGTGCCGGTCGCCTTCATTCCCGGCGTCTCCGGCAAGCTCTACAACCAGTTCGCACTGACGGTGGCGATCTCCGTCGGCATCTCCGCCTTCAACTCGCTGACGCTGAGCCCCGCGCTCAGTGCCGCCTTCCTGCGGCATCGCGGCGAAACGCAGTTCGCCCCGTTCCGCTGGTTCAACACCGGCTTCGACAGGCTGTCGCACGCCTATGCCAATGGTGTGCGCATCCTCATCCGCTTGCGCTGGATCATGCTCGGCCTGTTCGCGGCGGGGCTGGTCGCCACCTACTTCGTCTGGCAGCGGCTGCCCTCGACCTTCCTTCCGGTCGAGGACCAGGGCTATTTCTTCGTCGTCATCCAGTTGCCCGACGGCGCGTCGCTGGAACGCACCGACGCGGTGGCGCAGAAGGCGCGTGACATCCTGCAGGCGACGCCCGGCGTCGACATCGTCGGCTCGATCAGCGGCCTGAACTTCCTGACCAGTGCCGCGCAATCGAATTCGGCGGTCGAATTCGCCATCCTGAAGCCATGGGAGGAGCGGGGCCCCGACCAGAGCGCATCGAAGCTCGTCGCCGATGTGCGCGGCAAGCTGATGCAGATCCCGGAGGCCTTTGCGCTGAGCTTCGATCCGCCGTCGATCCCCGGTATCGGCACGACGGGCGGCTTCGAATTCGTCGTCGAGGATCTGACCGGCCGCGGCAGTTCAGCCCTCAACGATGCGACGCAAGCCGTGATCGCCGAGGCGCGCAAGCAGCCGGAAATCAACCCGCAGCAGCTGTTCTCGCCGTTCTCGACCTCGACGCCACAGTTCAACTACGACCTCGACCGCAGCAAGGCCAAACTGCTCGGCCTCAACCTGCCCGATGTCTTCAACACGCTGCAGATCTATCTCGGCTCGCTCTACGTCAACGACTTCAACCTGTTTGGCCGCACCTTCCGGGTGACCATCCAGGCCGACAAGGATGCACGTGCGGGTGCCGCCGACATTTCGCGGCTCTATGTGCGCAATGCCTCCGGCGGCATGGTGCCGCTCTCGACGCTGGGCAAACTCGTGCCCTTCGTCGGCCCGGAGACCGTGCCGCACTACAACAACAATGCCTCGGCCTCGATCAATGGCGGCGCCGCACCGGGCTTTTCCTCCGGCCAGGCGGTTGCCGCCATGGAACGGGCCGCTGCAACCGCGCTGCCAAGGGATTTCGGTTTCGAATGGACCGGCATCACCTTCCAGGAGCTCAAGGCAGGATCGATCGCGTCCGTCGTCTTCGGCCTCGCCATTGTCTTCGTCTTCCTGATCCTGGCGATGCAGTATGAGAGCTGGGCGATGCCGTTCATGGTGCTGTTGGCGGTGCCACTGGCCCTGTTCGGCGCCTTCGCAGCGTTGTTGCTGCGTGGCATGCAGATCGACGTCTACTCGCAGATCGGCTTCGTCATGCTGATCGGCCTGGCGGCCAAGAATGCGATCCTGATCGTCGAATTCGCAAGGCGACGGCGCGAGGAAGGCCTCAGCATCGTCGACGCGGCGATGGAGGCGGCACGGCTCAGGCTGCGGCCGATCCTGATGACGGCCTTCGCCTTCATCCTCGGCGTGCTGCCGCTGATGTTTGCGACCGGCGCCGGTGCGGCAAGCCGGCAGTCGATCGGCACCACCGTGTTCGGCGGCATGGTCGCGGCGACCATCCTGTCGCTGGTGTTCGTGCCGGTGTTCTACGCGGTCATCGAACAGCTGCGTGAACGCCGCGGCAAAGACGAGCCCACCTCTCAAGACAATGAACCAACTGCTGAGCACGCTTTACCGCCCCTGGCGGAAGCAGCCGAATAAGATTGGAGACTGATCATGCGTAAATGGAAAATCGCGTTGGGAACGGCTGTCGCGCTGGGTGCGATCTCGGTGGCCAGCGTCCACCTGCTCGATATGGGCAATCTCAGCCTCAATGCCGGCACGGCAGGTGCGGCGCCCGCCCCGGCGGCGTTCGTCATGCCGGTGCCGGTGGTCAGCGTCGTCAAGAAGACGATCCCGATCTACCTCGACTATGCCGCGCGGACAGAGCCGATCCGCAGCATCACCTTACAGGCGAGGATTCCCGGCTATCTGCAGGAGCAGACCGCAGCCGACGGCGTCGACGTCCGGCAAGGCGATCTTCTCTACAAGATCTCGCCTGACGACTTCCAGGCGGCGCTCGACCAGGCCAAGGCCCAAGTGCAGCGCGACACGGCGACGCTCGACTATGCCCGCTCGAATCTTGGTCGCGGCACCGAGCTCGCCAAGAGCGGCTACCTCGCCAAGGACGGCTTCGACCAGCGCACCAGCACCTTGCGCGAAGCGCAGGCATCGCTGGCGCTGAACCAGGCGGCGGTCCGCACGGCAGAGCTCAATCTGAGCTACGCTGAAATCCGGGCGCCGTTTGCCGGGCGCCTTGGCCGCAACCAGGCCTCGGTCGGAACGCTGGTCAGCGTCGCCGGCACCGTGCTCAACACGCTGGTGCAGCTCGACCCGATCTACGTCACCTTCAACCCGAGCGAGACGGATCTGACCGAGATCGAGCAAGCCCGTGCGAACGGCCCGATCGAAGTGGATGTCCTGCTCCCCGGCCAGACCGAGGCAAGCCAGAAGGGCGAGCTTACCTTCATCGACAATTCGGTCGACCGCTCGACCGGCACGATCACGGCGCGCGCGACGATCGGCAATGGCAAGTTTACGCTGCTGCCGGGCCAGTATGTCCGTGTCCGGCTGCATGTGAGAGAGCAGGCCGATGCGCTGATGGTGCCCCAGACGGCGCTAGGCTCAAGCCAGCTCGGCAAATATCTCTATGTCGTCGGCAAGGGCAACACGGTCGACCAGCGGCTGGTTTCGCTCGGACCGACGAGCGGCGATCAGGTCGCCATCCTCAGCGGCGTCGCCGAGGGCGACCAGGTGATTACGGGCAATCTGCAGAAGATCGGCCCCGGAGCGCCCGTATCGCCGATACCGGAAAAGCCGGCCACCTGAACACCCCCGTCAGGATCCGGCTTCAGCGCGGCGCCCCGGCCTTCCCACAGGTCGCGGGCGCCGCTCGACTGAGCAGTTCCACCAGACCGGCAACATCGGCCCGGTCGACCTTGGCCGGCGGCATGAATGCACAATAGGGGTGCCCGAGGCGCACCGAGACGGAGGAGAGCGCAATCAGCCGACCGGCCTCCAGATCGGCGCGCGCCATGACCCGCTGGCCAAGCGCGATGCCCAGGCCGAGCCTTGCCGAGGCGATCGGCGTCGGTGAGCGCGATGCGGTTGCCGCTGCACGAACAGCTGCTTGCCGAACCAGGTTTCGAGATTGCGTATCTGCTGGCTGACCGCTGCAGAGGACACGCCGAGTTCAGAGGCGGCCAGAGTGAAGCTGCCGGCACGGGCGGCAACTTCAAAAGTCTTGATCGCATTCAGCGGCGGCAACCGTTCCACAGCGGCTCCATATGACTCGCCAGAGGGAATTTCGAAACGGTCTCAGCAGCGTTGGCCAATCAATTGAGATAGCCTCTTGTTAGATTGTCGACAATCTGCTTGTCTTGCTTTCGGTTTCCTGGGAGTGGCCGAATGGCGAAAGCGGATTTCAGTCCGATCGCGGATACGACGCGACGCGCCGAGATCGTTGCGCTGTTGCGGCGCGCGATCCTGACCGGCCAGCTCGCGCCCGGCCAGAAGCTCAACGAGCTCCGTATCTCCGAACAGATGCGGGTCAGCCGCGCGCCGCTGCGCGAGGCGATGCGCGAGCTGGTCCAGGAAGGGATCCTGACCAGCATCCCCTATGCCGGCACCTTCGTCATCGAGGTCACAGCCAAGGACATCGACGATGCCTATTCGTTCAACAAGGTGATGGACGAGCTGGCCATCGAGCGGGCGTGGCCGCTGCGTGACCAGCGCTTCTTCGACGAGCTCGACCGGCGCCACGAAGCCGTGAAGCAGGCGACCCGCGCATTGGACACGACACGCCAGATCGAAACCGCGCTGCAACTGCATGGCCTGATCTACGAATGGGCCGACAATTCGGTGCTGCTGGAAACCTGGCAGCGGCTGACCAGCCGGCTGCAGATGTATTTCGCGCTCCACCAGCATGCCCGCAACGAGCCGGTGCCGGCCGAAGACGTTCACGAAACCTATGTGCGGTTGCTGAAGGGCAAGGACATGCGTGCGGCCCAGCGCCATGCCAGGGAGCATATCGATCTCGACTTCGAGGAGTTGCTTGCCTACGCCCGCGGCCTCGAACAACGCCCATCGAGGGGCGCCTGACCCGTTCCCAACACCATAGACAGCGGACAAGACACGTGCAGATCGAGACCATCAAGGCCTACCACGTCATGCAGCCCTTCGTGGACGGGCCATACCGCATGTCGAAGGGGCGCGAGGCCGACGCCTTCGACGCGGTGATCGTGTCCATGACATCAGACAGCGGCATCACCGGCTGGGGCGAGATGGCGCCGCTCGGCAATTTTTACTCAGCCGCCTTCCCCGCCGGCGTTCGCGCCGGCGTGGTCGAGATCGCGCCGCATCTGATCGGCCGCGATCCGCGCGGGCTGGCCAGCATCGGGCGGCTGATGGACACGGTGTTCAAGGGCCATCCCTACATCAAGTCGGCGCTCGACATGGCCTGCTGGGATCTGGCGGCGCGCGCAGCCGACGTGCCGCTGGTCACGCTGCTCGGCGGCAAGGAAAGCGACACCGCGGAACTCTACAAGGTCGTCACGCACGGGAGCGTCGACGCCATGGCCGCGCTGGCCAAGCGCATCGTCAAGGACGGCTTCCACCGGCTGCAGGTCAAGGTCGGCGGCAATGTCCATGACGACATCGAACGCGTCATCGCGGTTGCCTCCTCGGTGCCGAAAGGCACGGTCATCTTCTGCGACGCCAATGCCGGCTGGACTCCCTATCAGGCGCGCCAATTCGCCGATGCCACGCGCGCCATCGACTACACGTTCGAGCAGCCCTGCACCACGATCGATGAAAACATGTCGGTGCGCCGCATGCTCGACAAGCCGATGGTGCTCGACGAATCCGTCACCTCGCTCGAGGCGATGCTGGAAATTCATCGCCTGGGCGCGGCCGACGGGCTGACGCTGAAGATCTCGCGCCTTGGCGGCGTGACGAAGACACGCCAGATCCGCGACATTGCCGTCGACCTCGGCTTCATGATCACGGTCGAGGACACGGGCGGCGCCGAGATCGACACCGCGGCGATGGCGCATCTGTCGCTGTCGACGCCGGAAGAGCGCCGGCTGCACGCCATCGCCTTCCATGAATGGGTGACGGTGCGCACGGC
>NZ_RZQT01000095.1:0-22306 GCF_003998485.1 Mesorhizobium sp. M7A.F.Ca.CA.001.04.2.1 | reverse complement strand
GCGCTCAGGCTGCGCGACGGGCTGCTCGAAATCGACCGGCTTTCGGTGGGCGGGCTGGCCGGCGCCTCGATCAGCGCCACCGGCCGGATCAAGGATTTCCCCGCGAGCCCGACCGGCAAGCTCGATGCGTCGGTGGTTGCCGTCGATCTGAAGCCGCTGATCGATGTCGCCGCCCAGCACTATCCCGACAGTGCCGTGCTCAGGGGACTGTCGAGCCGTGCTGCTGCCTATCCCGAGCTGTTCCAGGATGCGCGCATCGACCTGGTGGCGAGTGCAGCCGACAATGGCGACGGCACCACAGGCCTGGCGGTGAGCGGGCAAGGCAAGGCGGGCGGCTCGGCCTTTTCGGCGTCGCTGTCGGGGAAGGGGGCGGTGGACAAGCTTCTCGAAGCGCCGGTGGCGCTGACCTTCAACGCCAAGAATCCCGATGCCACCGCGCTGCTGGCGCTCTATGGCCTGCCGGCGCTGCCGCTCGGCATGCTGGGCGAGGCAAACACCGATATTCAGGCCAAGGGCACGTTTGGCGGCGGCCTGGCGACGAATTTCAGCCTTGCCGGCAATGACTTCAAGGCCGGTTTCGAGGGAACGATCGCCGACACGCCGCAAGGCCTCGCCGCCAAGGGCAAGCTCAGCCTCGATGCCGCCGACATCGAGCCATGGCTGATGACGTCGGGCATCGGCCTGCCAGGCATGGGGTCGGGCATGTCGACGTCGCTCGCCGCGCAGGGCGACTACGGCAACGGCCTGCTGGTGCTGGACGAACTCAGCGGCGCCATCAACGAAGCGGCGGTGTCCGGCGACGTCAATATCGATGTAAAGGACGGCGTGCCACATCTGGCCGGGGCGCTGGCGCTCGACGAACTCGACCTCGATCCCCTGGCGGTGGCGCTGTTCGGCGACTCCGCCTTTCTAGCCGACAAGGAGGGCGCAGCCAAAGACCGGGCAGGCAAGGGTGGCGTGTGGCCGGCGACACCGTTCAGCCAGAAATCCAGCCTGCCATTCACCGCCGACCTCGACCTGACGACGGCAGCACTGGCCGCCGGCCGGTTCGCCACCGCCTATGACGCCGCCTTTTCGCTCAAGCTCGACCAGGAAGGCATCCGCGTTTCGGATCTCAAGGCGAAGTTGCTGGGCGGGGCGCTGACCGGCCTATTCGAGTTGAAGAACAACAACGGCACCGGACTGTTCTCTGGCCAGATGAAACTGGCGGGCGCCGATCTGGCGACCGTGCTGCCGGATGCCGGCATCAGCGGCATCGGCGATTTCTCGACGGCGCTGTCAAGCAGCGGCAAATCGGTCGAAGGGATGGTGGCTGCCTTGTCAGGCTCCGGAACTGCGGCGTTGAAGGGCGTGAAAGTTGCTGGCCTCAATCCAGATGCGTTCAGTGCGTTCCTCGCCAAGGCGGATGCGATCGGGCGCGACATCGATGCGGCCAAGACCGCCGGCTTCGCGCCCGAGATTGCCGCTGATGGCAGCTTTGCCGCTGGCGATACCGACATAGCCTTCACGGTTGCCGGCGGCACGCTGCGGGCGCCGCCGGTCAGCCTGGAAAATCCAGCGGCGACCTTGTCCGCCGACATCACGGCGGATCTCAACGCGGCCACGGTGTCGGCCAAGGGTGCGATCACTTATCAGCCTGGCGACGAGGCGCTGGTCGGCTCCGAGCCGGTTGTGAATTTCACCGCCGAAGGGCCGTTCGGCGCGGTCAAACGAGCATTCGACAGTGAGCCGCTGGCGCAGTTCCTGACCCAGCGCGCGCTGGAGAAGGAGCAGCAGCGCGTCGAGGCGATGCAGGCCGCGCTGCTCGAGAAGCAGCGGCTGCGGCGCGAAGTGCGCTATTACGCTGCGCTGCAGGATGCTCGCGACAAGGCGGCCGAGGAATTGCGCCGGCAGGAGGAAGCAGCGCGGCTCAAAGCCGAAGCTGACGCCAAGGCCGAAGCCGAAGCGGATGCACAGGCTCAGGCTGAGGCGGACGCAAAGGCTCAGGCCGACGCGGAGGCGAAAGCCAAGGCGGACGCAGATGCCAAAGCCAAGGCCGATGCCGAAGCGAAGGCGGCTGCCGAAAAGCAGGCCGCCGACGAGGCCGCCAAGGCGCAGGCCGAGCAGGAGCGGCAGAAGGCGGAAGAGGCGATGCGTATTGCCTCGCAGGAAAAGGCAAGGCTCGAAGCCGAACGCAAGGCCGCGCAGCCTCCGAAGGTGGAGCGGGCGCCGCTGCCGCAGGCCAACGACAATCCGCCGCCGGCCAAGCCGAAGCCCAATCCGTTCACGATCGACAATCTGCTGAAGTCGCTGCAGTAGTAGTCGACTACCCACGGTCTCGATCGAGCAGCCGCCGCAGCATCGGTTCGATGCGTGACAGTTCGTCGAGATGCGCCGCCGACAGCTCGGCCAGGCAATCGTCGGCGCGCTCGGTCAGTTGCAGCAGCACGCGGCGATGGTCGTCCTTGTCCTGATCCCTTGTGACCAGCCCTGCCTCGCCGAGACGGTTGACCAGTTCGACGGCGCTGTGGTGGCGAATGCGCAGGCGTTCCGCGAGATCGCCAACCGTCACCGGGCCGCCGCCGGGGAATCCCTTGATCGCCAGCAGCGCCTGATGCTGGCGCGGGGTCAGGCCGGCGTCTTCCGCCTGGACCTGGCTGAATTCGAGGAACCGGCGGATCAGGTAGCGAAACTCCGACAGCCGCTGGTAATCGGCCTGGCTGATGGCGGGACGTTGTTCTCGTGGCTGCGACATATCAGACATGTGTTCGTTTTCCGGCGAAAGCTCAAACGGATTTCGGGCGAAACCGGCTTGAATATTTATATCGTGTTACGATACATAGCCACCGACAAACCCGGCTGGCCGCTTCGACCGTGCCGCACCCCAGACATACGGCCGCCGCCAGGAAGCAACTGCCATGAAGACCCATCATTCGAACCCGGAGCACCTGCGCGATTTCACCACGGATCCCAGGGTTCTGCTCGTCGCCGCCATTGCCGTGGTGGTGGCGACAGCCGGGTTGTTTGCCGGCATCGCGCTTTTGAAGCTGATCCGGCTTGCCACCAACATTGCCTATTTCGGCCAGTTCTCGCTTGCCGACCTGAAGCTCGAGAACACGCCGCTTGGGCTTGCCGCCGTCCTCGTTCCGGTGATCGGTGCGCTGATCATCGGCCTGATGGCGCGCTATGGCAGCGAGAAGATCCGCGGCCACGGCATTCCCGAAGCCATCGAGGCGATCCTGCTCGGGCGCTCGAAACTCGACGCCAAGGTGGCGATCCTGAAGCCGCTGTCGTCGGCGATCTCGATCGGTTCCGGCGGACCGTTCGGCGCGGAAGGACCGATCATCATGACAGGCGGCGCGATCGGCTCGCTGATCGCGCAGATGCTGCCGGTCAGCGACAACGAGCGCAAGACCCTGCTGGTGGCTGGTGCGGCAGCGGGCATGACCACGGTGTTCGGAACACCGATCGCCGCCATCATGCTGGCGGTCGAACTGCTGCTATTCGAATGGACCCCGCGCAGCTTCATTCCGGTGGCGGTCGCGGCTGTTATCGCCGAGGTCGAGCGCACCATGCTGCATCTGCCCGGGCCGATCTTTCCGTTTCAGGGCGGCATGGAGGTGTCTTTTGTCGGCCTTGCCGGCTGGGTGGCGATCGGCGTTTGTGCAGGACTTCTGTCGGGACTGCTGACGCAGATGGTCTATGCCTGCGAGGACGGTTTTCAGAAGCTGCCGATCCACTGGATGTGGTGGCCGATGCTTGGCGGCCTGGTGGTCGGCATAGGCGGGCTGATCGAACCGCACGCGCTCGGTGTCGGCTATGACAACATCACCGACATGCTGGATGGCCGCACCGTCGCGACGGCGGCACTCCTGCTGCTGGTGGTCAAGGCGATCATCTGGTCGGTAGCGCTCGGCTCGGGAACGTCGGGAGGTGTGCTGGCGCCGCTGTTGATCATGGGCGGGGCTATGGGCGCTGTGCTCGCCGGCGTTCTGCCTGCCGCGGATCCGGGTTTCTGGGCGCTGCTGGCAATGGCCGCCACCATGGGCGGCACGATGCGCGCGCCGCTGACCGCCACGTTCTTCGCCGTCGAACTGACCGGCAACACACATATGCTGGTGCCGCTGATTGCCGCCTGCGCCGCGGCGCATGCCGTGACCGTGCTTCTGATGAAGCGTTCGATCCTGACCGAAAAGATCGCCAGAAGGGGACACCATCTGGTTCGCGAATACCGTGTCGACCCTTTCGCCCTGACCAGGGTGCGCGAGGTGATGACGTCGCAGGTCGAAAGCGTGCCGGCGACGATGACGCTGCATGGCGCAGCAGCCTTCCTGACGGCGCCGGAAACACGGCATCCGAGTTTCCCGGTGGTCGACGAGAACGGTCAGGTGCTGGGCCTCATCGATCCGCCGGCGATATTGCGCTGGAGACGCGCCGGCACGCACCGCACCACCACGCTTGGCGCGTTGCTGGCCGGCAGCAAGGTGACGCTGGCCTATCCGGACGAATATCTCGAAGGCCTCTCCGACAAGCTGCTGATGGCCAACGTCTCCCATCTGCCCGTCGTCACTCGCGAAGGCTCGTTGCTGGTCGGCTATGTCGGCTGGAAGGATCTGATGCGCGTGCGGTCCAGGAAACAGGCCGAGGAGCGCGAGCGTTCGACCTTGCTTGGCTTTGGCACCAGACGCAGGAAAAAGGACGACGCGGTCGAAAGCCTTTAGATACTCTCTCCTCGCTTCGCCCACTCCAGCACATGGAGCCTCAACGCCGAGGACAGGTTGGTGTCGCGGGGCCGCGTCTCGTCGACTTCGGCGACAAGAGCAGCGAGCGTCAGCTCCCTGGTCGCCGCGATCGCGACGAGGTCGTCATAGAAGGGCTTTTCAAGCGAGTAGCTGGTGCGGTGGCCGCGAATGGTCACCGAACGCTTTTCGACCGGGCTCATTGACGGCCGGGGTCGCCGGGCTTTTCACGACGATGCCCGGCAACGAATTTTTCGCTCTTGTCGGCGGCGACGCGATCGCGTTCCTTTTCGGCCTTGGAGCGGCCGTGCAGCGCGCGGTTCTGTTCGGCGGCGCGCAGCTTTTCGTCCCGCGCCTTTTGCTTGCGGGCCTGGCGGAGATTGACGATTTCGGCCACGGCGTAAGTCGCCGGCCTATTTCTTGCGGAAGGCGTCGAGCGAGACCACTTCGGCGCCCTTGGTGGCGGCGTCCGCGGCCGCGGGCTTCTTCTCCGCCTCCGCGGCGGCCTTCTTCTCGGCCTTCGGCTTTTTCTCGGAGACGATGGTCAACGGCTCCGGAGTTGGCGCAGCCGGTTCATCGGCTGCCGCACCATCCGTCTTGACGTCGAATTCGAGTTCGAAATTGACCGAGGGATCATAGAAGCCGCGCACGGCCGAGAACGGGATTTCGAGTTTTTCCGGCACATCGGAGAAGGACAGGCCAACCTCGAAGCCGGTATCGGTCACCTTCAGGTCCCAATACTGGAACTGAATGACGATGGTCATCTGCTCGGGATAGCGCTCGCGCAGCCGCGAGGACACGCGTACGCCCGGCGCGCCGGTCAGGAAGGTGATGAAGAAGTGGTGGTTGCCGGGGAGGCCGGTGCGCGCGACCTCGGCCAGGACCTTGCGCATGACGCCGCGCAACGCCTCCTGGGCCAGAATGTCGTAGCGGATGTGGTCGTCGGCCATGTGGCGGTCGGGTTCCGTTGAATCGTCCGCATAGCTGTAATCAAGCTTGAGCGCGGCGTAAACCGCATATAGATCACCCTCGCGCGGAAGCGAAGACTATTGCCAGCGATTTGATCGCTCAGGCGCTGGCGAGCGCGCTTTGCTTTTCGGACGATGCCGCGGAGCGGCGCTTGCCGAAGGCGCGCAGGAAGGTGCGCACGCCATTGGTCGCGGATTGCAGCACCTCGTCCTCGCGCGGCGAGCCGCCAAGCATGAAGGTGGTCTGCAGTTCGGCATTGACGAGGCCAAGGAACTGGCGTGCCGCCACGTCCGGGTCCTCGATCGTGAGATAGCCGCCATAGGCGAGGCGGGCGAAGCGGGCGGCGATTGCCGGCCATGTCCTGCCCGGTCCCTGTTCGCGCCATTCGGCAAACAGTTCGGGATAGCGCTCGCCTTCGGTCTGGATCAGCTTGCGCAGGAATTTTCCATCGCGGTTGCAGATGCAATTCTGATTCAAACGCACCGCAAAGCCGATCAGGTCGGCTTCGAGATCCCCCGGCTGATCGGGGAAGGTGGCAATGGTGGCGAAGATTCCGGCATTGCAACGTTCGGTCAGATCACGGACCACAGCGACGAACAGTTTTTCCTTGTCGCCGTGATGGTTGTAGATGGTCTGGCGCGAGACGCCGGCTTCGGCGGCGATCAGGTCGATATTGGCGCCGGCGAAACCTTCGCGGCAAAACACGGTGGCGGCGGAGTCGACGATCGACAGGCGCTTGGCCTCATGACCGCGTGGCGGGAAAATGTCAGGAGAAACGTGCAGCTTCATAAAAAACTATATAGAGGCGATTGACGATTTAGACAAGAGTGTCTAAATTTGTGGACACAAGGTAAAGAGATTTCGCATGAGAGACGAACAGAACTCGCTCTCGAGGTGTCGGAATCTCACGGGATGGAACGTCCTAGGTTAGACGTCGCCTGGCGGCGGCAACCAGATTTGAAAGAAGCCTCTATCATGAGTCCCAAATTCCTCCGCATCGCGGTCGTGCTCGGCTTGTTGTCCGCCATCGGCCCGTTCGCCATCGACATGTATCTGCCCGCGCTGCCGTCGATCGGCGCCGATCTGCATGCCGGCACCGCTGCCGTGCAGATGAGCCTGTTGATCTTCTTCCTGTCGATGGGCTTTGGCCAGATCGTCGTCGGGCCGATCTCCGACATGGTCGGCCGCAAGCTGCCGCTCTACGGCGGCCTTGCGCTGTTCATGGTCGGCGGCATCGGTTCGGCAATGGCGCCGACCATCGAATGGCTGATCGCTTTCCGCTTCCTGCAGGGGCTTGGCGCCAGCGCCGGCATGGCCGTTCCGCGCGCCATCGTGCGCGACCTGCATACCGGCAATGAGGCTGCCAAGCTGATGTCCTTGCTGATGCTGGTATTTTCGGTGTCGCCGATCCTGGCGCCGCTGACCGGCAGCGTGATCATCGAGAATTTCGGCTGGCGTGCCGTGTTCTGGACGGTGACGGGCGCGGCTCTGCTGGCCACCATCCTTCTGGCGACCTCGCTCAAGGAGACGCGGCCGGTGGAAGATCGCGCCGGGTCCTCCTTCGGCACCGCGCTGTCGGCCTACCGCTTCCTGATGGGTGACCGTAACTTCCTCGGCCTGACGGCGATTGCCGGCTTCGGCATTGCCAGCTTCTTCGTCTATCTGTCGAGCTCGTCGTTCATCCTGATCGACCATTACGGCCTGTCGCCTTCGGTCTACAGCGTGTTCTTCTCGATCAACGCGGTCGCCTTCATCGGCATGTCGCAGATGACGGGGCTGCTGGCCGAGCGCTTCGGCCTGCGACGCGTGGTGCGCGTCGCGGTGACCGGCTATGCCACGACGATGGTGGTGCTGTTCGCGGTGATGGCGACGGGCATCGACCGGCTCGACGTGATGGCGGCGCTGCTGTTCGTCGGCTACGGCTTCCTTGGTCTGGTCATTCCGACCACGTCGGTGCTGGCCATGGAAGAGCATGGCGAGATTGCCGGCACGGCGTCAGCGCTGATGGGCACGCTGCATTTCGCCATCGGCGCACTGGCCATGGGTGTTGCCGGCGTGTTCTTCGACGGTACGCCGCTGCCGATGGTGGCCGGCATCACGCTCTGCGCGGTGATTTCCTTCACGCTGGCCAAGGTCACGCTCGGCCGCTCTCGCGAGGCCGTCGAGGCGCCGGCCGAGTAGGCACTGCTCGCAGGTATATGAAAAGGCCGGGTTTTCCCGGCCTTTTTTATGTCTGAGAAGCTGCGTCCGTCCCCTCGTTCATCACCTCGGTATCACGTTTAAGTTGGTACCTTGCATAAGAAGGTACCTGCCGATATGGTGTACTGGACTTGCCGGGAGCGACCGTGACCGATCCAAATGATGTCCAGCTGAAAAAGGGCGCGCTTGAACTGTGTGTCCTTGCCTTGCTCGCCCGGCGGGAAAGCTATGCCTACGAGATCGCCAGCACGCTGGCCGAGCGTGTCGGCATGGGAGAAGGGACGATCTATCCGCTGATGCGGCGCATGCAGAGTGACGGGCTTGTCGCGACATGGCTCGTCGAATCGACGAGCGGGCCGCCCCGCAAATATTACCGGCTCACCGCAGTCGGCAGGACAGTCTACGAGGCGCGCAGCCGGGAATGGCGAAGCTTTGTCGATGCCGTCGACCTTTTCCTGGGAGAGATGGAATGAACCGCGATGCCTTCTTGGTTTCCCTGCGCAACAGCCTGGCCGGAATGCCCGCGGGCGAAGTCGATGAAATCGTCGCCGACTACGGCGCCCATTTCGACGAGGCGCTAGCCTCCGGACGGAGCGAAGAGGATGTTGCCGAGGCACTTGGCGATCCGGCGCGGCTTGGGCGGGAGCTGCGGGCGGAAGCAGGGATTCGCCGCTGGGAGCATGATCGTGGTCCGGCCGGTGTTGCCGCCGCGCTGCTCGCCCTGACCGGGCTCGCCGCCTTCGACATTCTCCTGCTGCTGCCGGTTCTCATCGTCTTCTGCTTCGTCGTGCTTGGTCTCGGCATTGCGGCCCTGGCGCTCGGCGTCGCCAGCGTCGGGCTGCTGTTGAGTGTCGTGCCGTTCTGGCATTTCGCATCGTGGGCCACGCCATTCGCACGCTTGCTGGCCGCTGTCGGCCTTGCCGCCGCCAGCATCGGATTGGGCTCGCTGCTGCTGCTCGGCCTCAATATCGGGGTCAAGCTGCTGGGGGATTATGCGCGCCTGCATTACCGCCTGGTCAAACCACGCCAGCCCTGATCAACCCAGTGGCGCGTCGCCACGCAGAAATAACAGGTGCACCATGAACAAGACGCTTGCCTGGACCGCCGTGCTGTCGCTCGCAGTGGCCGTGATTTGTCTGTCGCTGGCGAATTCGATCGCCGGAAACGAGTGGAGAGGTGGCCGCTGGTGGAATTTTGCCTCCAGCTGCCGCGGTTCCGGTGATGGGACCAAGCCCGGATCGGTGACGCTGGTCTGGCAACCGATCTCCAGCGAATTCCAGATTGCCCTGCCGGCAACGGTCACTTATCGGCCCGGCACGCCTTCCCAGGCTGTCGTCAGCGGCGATCCCGAGGCGGTTTCGCATGTTCGCCTGTCCGGCAATGTGCTGGCCTTCGACGACGGCTTCGATTGCGATGGCCGGCCGGTCAGCGTCCAGCTTACCGGTCCAGCGGTCCCCAGTTGGCGGTTGAGCGGCAGCGGCAGGCTCGAGCTTTCCGCTCTCGCCCAGGAGGCGCTGGACCTGCGCATCAGCGGCAGCGGCGATGTGCGCGCCAGCGGCAGTGTGCAGGATCTCTCCTTGCGCATCTCGGGCTCCGGTTCAGGTGACTTCGGCAAACTCACAGCGAAGACCGCCAGTGTCCAGATCAGCGGCAGCGGCAATGCCGATATCGCGCCGCGGGACCAGGCCGATATCCGCGTGTCGGGCAGCGGCAATGTGCAAGTCCACGGCAACCCGAAGATCAATTCCCATGTCAGCGGCAGCGGCAGGGTCGAGACGGTGCCCTGAGCGGCTGCAAAGCCGCGCGCACACGCGCTACTTCTCATCACACTGTATGCAGCCGGAAGGCGGGTCAGACCGCGGTCCGAGGACACCAATCTGTTTGAACATCGGAGACAGGAAAATGCGTTTGAAGAAGCTCCTGATTGCCGCCCTGGCAAGTCTGGCCGTCACGACAGCTCATGCCGCTGGTTTGAAATTCATCCAGATACCGGCCGATGCCGCCGGGCCGGCAATTGATGCTGCCATGTGGTCGCCCTGCGCCAGCCCGCCCGGCGAGGTGAAGGTCAAGCAGTCTACCGTTCCGGCTGTGCTCGACTGCCCCATCGAGGGCGGGAGATTGCCGCTCGTCGTCATTTCACATGGCTATGGCGGCTGGTACCTTGATCTCCACGATATGGCCGAGACGCTCGCGGATGCCGGTTTTGTCGTCGTTGCCATCAACCATCCGCACGCGAACCACGCCGATATGAGCCAGGCCAATGGTCTGGGCGTGCTGAGGCAGCGTCCGATCGATATCAAGCGCACCATCGATTTCATGCTCGGCAACTCGGCGGATTCGGCCAAGATTGATCCTCAGCGCGTCGGCTTCTACGGATTTTCGCAAGGCGGCTATACCGGCCTTGTCATCGGCGGCGCCGATCCGGATTTCAACAAACTGCCGCCGCGCTGTTCGGACCCGGCCGACACCGGCTGTCCGCCAGCCAACCAGCCCAAGCCGGCGCGCAAGCAATTGCCGCCGGAAACGCTGACCCACGATACCCGCGTCAAGGCGATCGTGGTGGCGGATCCGCTGAGCGTCGTTTTCCAGACTGCCGACAGTGTCGAGAACGTCAAGGTGCCGCTCCAGCTCTGGAGTTCGCAGTTCGGCGGCGACGCTGTATCGCCCGTCGACGTGAAGCGACTGGCTGGATTGCTGCCGCGGACACCGGACTTTCACGTCGTGTCCAACGCCGTGCATCTCTCCTTCCTGACGCCATGTCCTGCCGACGACGCGCGCAAGCCATCGCCAGCTTGCATCGATGCTCCGGGTTTCGACCGGGTTGCCTTTCACAAGGCGTTCAATGCCGCTGTGCTTGCCTTCTTTCGCCAGCATTTGGCCGAAGACCAGGACCACGGGGCAAAGACGCCCGCGCCTGGCCACGAAGCAGCCGAAACAGCGGTGCAATAAGCAAAGGTCGGACTGTCGAGCCTTTCACGCCAATCCTGTCTCGGCCAGCACGAAGCGCAGCCGCGCCTCGACGGGGGCCAGCGGCAACGGAACCATCTCGTAGCCCAGTTCCGTATAGACGCCGACCAGCGCATGGTGGGTGCGCTCGGCCTCGTCGAGCGTCTGCCTGCGCTCTTTGTCCTGCGCGAAGATCTCCGGCCAAAGCGGGGCGACGAAGACGCGCCGATGATAGCGGAAGCGCTCTGCGGCAGCGTGGGCGTGTTCGGGTATCGGCAGGCCGCTCAGCCTGAGATAGCCGAGCGTGTCCGGAACGCCGCGATCGAAAAAAACAGGACGCCCGGTCTGTTCTAGCGCAATTTGACACGAGCGCATCTCCCATGACAGCATCAACTCGGCAAACAGGGCGCGATCGTGCCAAGGCAAAGCGGGTCCGCCAATGGCGGACTGGTCGCGGATAATGCCACGCCCGGCTTCGACCGAGGTGGCAAAGCCTGCGTGGCCCAGGGCTTGGATCAGGGTCGTCTTGCCGGAGCCGGGACCGCCGGTCAGCACGAAGAATCGATCGGAATCGTTTTGCATGTTTTGTCCATGGAGAGGGAGCACGCGGCAGGGCGCGTTCGCGGCGGAACTGCCGTCGCGCATGCTGGATATCGGAGGAGGGGAGAAGTGGAGGTTTCTGTTGCCAGGTACCTCCGAACCCCGCCTAGAAGTGCGAACCTCTAGGGCTTGATTTGAAGCTATCGCACCGCTTACGCGGCGAGACGTGCTTCCGCATAGTTGTCATTTGCAACTACAGGTTTAGCCCGATGACGGTGGTACCATGCCGGGCAAAAGTACGATCTTTACACCTTCGTCGATCCTATTTCGCCCCCAGCAAAAACCGCTCTGTCGTCAACAGCGGCTTTTGGTGGAGGCGCCGGGTACCGCCCCCGGGTCCGAACGGCTTATTTCATCGCCCATTTATCGCCATAGTCGGTCAAGCCGACAAACCGAATATAGGGGGCGATCGCAGGAAATGAAAGGCCGCAATGGCACTTTGTCCCCGTGTCAAAACCGCAAGTCCGAAGGGTTGACTTGAGCGCGGTCTCAACCGAAGCTTTGCCCCGGTGAGGAGTTATCGACATAGCGCACAAGTTGCAGCAGCGCGCCACAGCCCTCATCGATCGGATCCGTGGCGCCGACGAGGGGAATTTTGATGGCCGACTATCTTGCAGACGTGAAAAAATACGATGCCTCGGCGAGTGCCGACGTGGTCGACAAAATCGTGAAGCATCTTGGCATTGCGCTTCGGAACCGCGATTCCTCGCTGGTGTCTTGCACCGATCCGAAGGAACTGGAGCGCGTCAAGGCTGGCTGGGTTGCCAAGAAGCTCGGCATATCGGACGACAGCAAGGCCGACGCTTCGATCGAGAAGGTCTGCAAGGCGATGGCCGCCGACAACACCAAGAACCGGGTTACCTTCTACTACCTGGTTGCCAAGGACCTGGGTAAACTCGGCTCCCTCTGACGGCCGCGCTTCAATTCGCCGGGCTGGCGCGGTCCATGCGCCAGCCCTGATGTTGTTGGGGACTGACTGGCTTCGGGCATGGCTTGCGCGCTGCTTTGTGGTGTTCGATCGCCCGTCTGTCAGTTATGATGGCTGGACAACCGAATCGAGCCGGAACCGATGCGCCAGTATCTCGACCTCCTGCAGCACGTGCTGGACAACGGCGCCGACCGCGGCGATCGCACCGGCACCGGAACGCGCTCCGTCTTCGGCTACCAGATGCGTTTCGACCTGGCGCGCGGCTTTCCCGTCACCACAACCAAGAAGCTGCATCTCAAGTCGATCATCCATGAGCTTCTGTGGTTCCTGGCCGGCGACACCAACATCAAATATCTCACCGACCATGGCGTCTCGATCTGGGACGAATGGGCCGACGAGAATGGCGATCTCGGCCCGGTCTACGGCAAGCAGTGGCGTTCCTGGCCGGACGGCCATGGCGGCTCGATCGACCAGATCGCGAATCTTCTCAAGGAGATACGCAGAAATCCTCAATCGCGGCGGCTGATTGTTTCGGCATGGAACCCAGCCGAGGTGGAAGCGATGGCGCTGCCGCCCTGCCACTGCCTGTTCCAGTTCTATGTTTCGGAAGGGCGGCTTTCCTGCCAGCTCTACCAGCGTTCCGCCGATATCTTCCTTGGCGTGCCGTTCAACATCGCGTCCTATGCCCTGCTGACCTTGATGGTGGCGCAGGTGACAGGGCTGAAACCCGGCGATTTCGTCCACACACTTGGCGATGCGCACCTCTACTCTAACCATTTCGAGCAAGCGCGCGAGCAACTGCGGCGCACGCCGAGGACGCTGCCGACAATGTGGATCAATCCGGAGGTGAAGGACCTCTTCGCCTTCCGCTTCGAGGATTTCCGGCTGGAAAACTACGTCGCCGACGCGTCGATCAAGGCGCCGATCGCGGTATGACATTAGAGAGGACCGCGCTTCAAGCCATAGCCAATGCGAAGCTGCAAGACGCAGAACTTTTGTTTCAAAACGAACGTTTTTCGAATGCTTACTATCTTTTCGGATACGCTGCAGAAATTGCCATCAAGGCACGAATTTCGCGGATTTTTCAGCCAGATACCATTCCTGACAAGAAATTTGTCCAAGACATTTATAGCCATGACCTCAACAGGCTCGTGGCCTTGGCTGGCTTGTCTGCGGACCTAACCGAAAGTCGGACGGCGTCGCCTGTATTCGACGGCCATTGGTCGGCGGTCTCAGATTGGAATGAGGCTTCGCGTTACGATATGATAGATGTGTTTGAAGCGACGGCCATGCGAAACGCGATGGTCGACGAAGAGCAAGGAATATTCAGATGGCTTCAGGATCGTTGGTAAGGACCGACATCGACGCCGGCATCAACCTAATTCGTGCTCTTGATGAAAAGAGATTCGGAGTTGCAGCTGCACTATGGTTGTACAACAGTGACGTCGACAATTGGCGCATGATTATCGCCTATCGCGGCCCACGAAAGGATCTCGAGAAAAAATATCTCGATGCAGCAACCATTGCTGCTGACTGGCGCAAGGCACGTCCACAAGAGCCTATTTTAGATCTTAGCAAGGTGAAGATCACATCAGCGGACGACCGGCTCATCGCCGGCTTGGGTATTGCCATGCGGGTTGATGGCCTCGGTGAGGTGCGATTTTCTCACAATACCATCAACGGCATTTATGTCGAAGATGCCTTGATCCATAGGCTTGCCGCCTAACGCGGTCAGTCGATGCCGACCATCACGTCCGAGGCTTTGACCACGGCATAGGCCTGCTTGCCCTTTTCGAGCTTGAGATCGGCGACGGCCTCGTTGGTGATCGAGGCGGTGACGATGGCGCCGCCGCCGATGTCGATCCTGACATGCGAGGTGGTGGCTCCCTTGACGATCTCGGCGATCGTTCCCTTGAGGACGTTGCGGGCGCTGATCTTCACCGGAGTTTCCTTTCCAAGGTTTCTTTTCCCGGTCTTACCCAGAACAATTGGTGTCGTACAGACGCTTTCATGGGGCGCCGGGCCTTCCCTTGTTATATTCATACGGATATATCGGTCAGCAGGCTTCGGGCCGGCCGGATTTCAAACCAGGGAGAGTTTTCCATGACGCGCACAGGTTTTGGATCTAGGGCGATCGCCATTGGCGGTTTGGCTGCGGCGCTGATGGCAGTCGTGCCGGCAGCGCATGCGGAAGACAAGGTGGTGGTGTTTGCCGCAGCCAGCCTCAAGGACGCGCTCGACGCGGTGAACAAGGCCTGCGAGGCCGATGTCGGCGAGGCGGCGACTGTCTCCTATGCCGCGAGCTCGGCGCTGGCCAAGCAGATCGAGGGCGGGGCGCCTGCCGACGTCTTCATCTCGGCCGATCTCGACTGGATGAAATATCTCTCCGACAAGAAGCTGACCAAGCCGGACACCGAAGTGAAGCTGCTCGGCAATCAGATCGTGCTGGTGGCGCCGAAGGACTCGGCGGTCGACACCAGGATCGAGAAGGGTTTCGACCTCGCCAAGCTGATCGGCGACGGCAAGCTCGCCATGGGCGATTTCAAGGCGGTGCCGGCCGGCAAATACGGCAAGGCCGCACTTGAATCGCTCGGCGTCTGGTCCTCGGTCGAGGGCAAGGTGGCGCAGGCCGAAAACGTGCGCGCGGCGCTGAAACTGGTTTCGACGGGCGAAGCCGCCCTTGGCATTGTCTATGCCACCGACGCGCATGCCGAAAAGGGGGTCAAGGTGATCGGCACCTTCCCGGAGGATTCGCATCCGCCGATCATCTATCCGGTTGCCCAGACCGCCGATTCGAAGGACAAGGATACGCCGGCTTTCCTGAAATGCCTGCAGTCGGCCAAGGCGGCCGCGCTGTTCAAGGATCAGGGATTTACCGTGCTCGCGCCGAGCAACTGAGTTCCAAGGGGCACTATGAACTGGCTGCTGGACCTCACTCCCGACGAATGGAATGCGGTCCGGCTGTCCATCAAGGTGGCAACGGTGGCGATGCTCGCCAGCCTGCCGCCGGGCATCTTGATCGCGCTTCTGCTTGCCCGGGGACAGTTCTGGGGCAAGACGGTTCTCAACGGGCTGGTGCATCTGCCGCTGATTCTGCCGCCCGTGGTGACCGGCTATCTGCTGCTGCTCACCTTCGGCCGGCGCGGCCCGGCGGGCGCTTTCCTGGCAGAGCATTTCGGCATTGTCTTCTCCTTCCGCTGGACGGGTGCGGCGCTGGCCTGCGGCGTCATGGGCTTTCCCCTGATGGTGCGGGCGATCCGGCTGTCGATCGAGGCAGTGGACCGCAAGATGGAAGCGGCGGCGGGAACGCTCGGCGCCAATTCGCTCTGGGTGTTTGCCACCATCACGCTGCCGCTGATCCTGCCCGGGCTGATCGCCGGCGCCATCCTGGCCTTCGCCAAGGCGATGGGCGAGTTCGGCGCCACCATCACCTTCGTCTCCAACATTCCCAACGAGACGCAGACATTGCCGTCGGCGATCTACACCTTCACGCAGGTGCCGGGTGGCGATGAAGGGGCGCTCCGCCTGACGCTGATCTCCATCGTCATCTCCATGGCCGCCCTGGTGGCTTCGGAGGTGCTGGCGCGGCGCGTCGGCCGGCGACTGGACATCGAATGAGCGTTCTCGTCGACATCAGTCATCGGCTGGGCGGTTTCGCCATCGACGCCCGCTTCGAAAGCGCCGGGCGGCTGACGGCGCTGTTCGGAGCGTCTGGGTCGGGCAAGACGACGCTGATCGACATGATTGCCGGGCTGATCCGGCCCGACAAGGGACGCATCGAAGTCGATGGCCGTGTGCTGGTCGATACCGGTGCCGGCATTTTCGTGCCGAAGCACAAGCGCCGCATTGGCATGGTGTTCCAGGACGCACGGCTGTTTCCGCATATGAGCGTTGCCGGCAATCTGCGCTACGGCCGCTGGTTCACGCCGCCGGCGGAGCGCTACGCCGATATCGATGCCGTCGTCGACCTGCTCGGCATCGGGCCGCTCATGAACAGGCGGCCGGCAAAGCTCTCGGGTGGCGAGAAACAGCGTGTGGCGATCGGCCGGGCATTGCTTGCCAGCCCCAGACTGCTGCTCATGGACGAACCGCTGGCCTCGCTCGACGAGGCGCGCAAGGCCGAAATCCTGCCCTATGTCGAAAGGCTGCGCGACGAGATCAAAATCCCGATCGTCTATGTCAGTCATTCGGTCGCCGAAGTGGCGCGGCTGGCCAGCGACGTGGTGATGCTGGCGCAGGGCAATGTCGTTGCCAGCGGGCCGACCGAGGCGGTGATGCAAAGGCTCGACCTGTTGCCGGCGGAGGAGCGCGGTGAGGGCGGCGCCGTGCTGGACACCAAGGTGCTGCATCACGACGAGAGTTTCGGCATGACCGTGCTCGGCTCGGCTGCGGGCGAGCTCCGGGTGCCACAGCTGGCGATGAAGACAGGTACGCCGGTGCGCATCCGTATCCGCGCCCGCGATGTGATGATCGCCACCGAAAAGCCGAGGGGTCTCAGCGCGCTCAACATCCTGCCGGGAACCATTACCGCGATGAGCCCCGGCGAGGGACCGGCGGTCGAGGTCGGTATCGACTGCAACGGCGCAACCGTGCTTGCCCGCATCACCGAACAGTCGCGGCAGGCGCTGAAGCTTCATCTTGGCGGCAAGGTTTTCGCGGTGATCAAGACGGTGAGCTTCGATCGGGCGAACACCGGCGCCGGCCTGCCCGCCGAGACGGATGGATGATCTCGCTATGTCTTTTTGGAATAGCGGTTTCGCCAGGGAGCTTCTAGTATGATGTTGGGATGTGACCGCGGAGAGCAAAGATGCCGTCGCTGAGCTTGCGGATAAATCTCGATCCCGACGGGCGCGTCGGGCCGGGCAAGATCGAACTCCTGGAACAGATCGCCGCCTTCGGCTCCATCTCGGCCGCCGCGCGCGGCATGGAGATGTCCTATAAGCACGCCTGGGACCTGGTCGAGGACATGAACCGGGTATTCGGCAAGCCGCTGGTGGCGGCACAGACCGGCGGCCGCAAGGGCGGCGGCGCACAGTTGACGGCGGTCGGGCTAGCGGTGGTCAGCCGCTTCCGCGCCATCGAGCGCGCGGCGGCGGCCGCGGCAGCGACGCATATGGAGGCGTTGCAGGCGGAGATTGAGGCTGGGTGAGGGAGTAGGGCAGTAGGGCAGTAGGGCAGTAGGGCAGTAGGGCAGTAGGGCAGTAGGGCAGTAGGGCAGTAGGGCGGCATTCGCGTGCTGTCTTCCAACACAAAACGTTATTCACCTACTGCCCTACTGCCTTACTCCCCTATTGCCTTCCTATTCGGGCTTGCGCAGCAAATAGCTGTCCATGATCCAGCCCTTCCGCCGACGGGCTTCCTCTCGAACTTTTTCGATCTTTGCGCCGATGTCACCGATCCTGCCGGAGAGAGTGATCTCGTCTTCCGTTCCGAGATAGGCGCCCCAATGGATGACGACATCCTTGTCGGCCAGCGTGTTGAAGGCGCATTTGCCGTCCAGCAGGACGACCGCGCTGCCGGCATTGTCCGGCATGCCTTCCTCGGTCAGGCGGCGGCCGGTGGTAATGAGGACGGAATCGCCGATGCGGTTCAGCGCCATCTTGTGGCTGGCGGCAAGTGCCTGGACGGCGGTGATGCCGGGGATGACCTCAAGCTCGAACGCCACATCGCCTCGCAGGCGCACGCGCTCAAGGATGCGCAACGCGCTGTCATAGAGCGAAGGGTCGCCCCAGATCAGGAAGGCGCCGCAGCCGTCGCCTGCAATCTCGTCGCGGATCAGGCCTTCGTAAATGGCGGCGATGGCTTCATGCCAGTCATCGACGGTCGAGCGGTAGGAGGGTGCCGGACCATCTTCTACCGGGAGGTCTCGCACCGGCACGTCGAATTCGACGCGCCGCGACTTCGGATTGGTAACGAAGCGGTCGCAGATCTGACGGCGCAGTTCGGCCAATTCATTTTTTTTCGCGCCCTTGTCGGGAATGAACAGCACATCCGCCTGGTTCAGGCCTGATATGGCCTGAACGGTCATGTGGTCGGGATTGCCGGCGCCGATGCCGATGACGAGAAGCTTGCGCATGGGCGAACTCCTGCCCGATCGGAACCCGTTAGTCCAGACCGCGCTGGCGCGTGTCCAGACCGCAGTCCAGCTCCCTTTGGTGCGTCCGCGGATACGGAAGGGCTTTGAACGCCACATTGAAACGGCTAGGGTCCTGCAGGCATTCCAGCCGAGGGGGCTTCCATGTTGCGATATGTTCTGACCGCCGTGCTGGCCTTGTCGTCCGCATCCGCTTTCGCCAATGATTCGGTTGCCGAACTTGGCACCGGCGGCCTGATCCTGTCGCGCAGCGATGCCGTGGCGATGCAAAGCGAGGACCTTTTCATCTCGCCGGAAAAGGTCACGGTCGACTATGTCTTCCACAACAACACCGATCAGGATGTCCAGGCCATCGTCGCCTTCCCGATGCCCGACATATCGGGCAATCCCGAAGAAATCCCGGCGATTCCTGAAAATCAGAGCGATAATTTCCTCGGTTTCGAGGTGACGATCGACGGTGTCGCCGCAAAGCCGCAGCTCGAGCAGAAGGTGTTGGCGCTCGGCATCGACATCAGCGCTGAGCTGAAGGCGCAAAACGTGCCGTTCTATCCTTTCGGCGATGCGGCGAAGGCGGCGCTGGCGAAGCTGCCGCAAGCGGTTGTCGATGACTGGGTCAACCGCGGCATCATCATCGAGGACACCGGCAGCGACGGCACCGAGACGAGCAAGGTCTACACCCCGTTCTGGCAATTGCGTTCGACCTACTGGTGGCGCTCGACCTTTCCGGCCAACAAGGACGTCCATGTTTCCCACCGCTACAGACCGAGCGTCGGCGGCACGTCTTCGGTCAGCTTCTTCTACGACGGCAAATTCCAGGGTCAGTATGCGGCCTACAAGACCCGGTATTGCATGGACGGCACATTCGAAAATGCGGTGCGCAAGGCGGCCAAGGACGACCCTGACGGCTACCCCAAATATTTCGAGAGCCGCATCGCCTATATCCTGACCACCGGCGGCAACTGGGCTACGGGCACGATCGGCAAGTTCAAGCTGACGATCGACAAGGGCAATCCGAAAGCCCTGGTCTCGTTCTGCGGCGACAATGTCAAAAAGACCGGACCGACGACATTCGAGATGACGGCGGATGATTTCTACCCCGAGCGCGACATCGACATCCTGATCCTCGAGCCGACGGACGAAAATTGATGCATGTCGCAATCTACGTTGCCATTGCCGAGAACGGCGTGATCGGGCGGGACGGCGGGCTCCCGTGGCGGCTCTCCACCGATCTCAAGCGCTTCAAGGCCGATACGATGGGCAAGCCTATCATCATGGGCCGCAAGACCTATGAGGGCATCGGTCGGCCGCTGCCGGGCAGGTTGAACATCGTCGTGACCCGCGACGAGACCTGGCGCGCCGAGGGCGTCGAGGTGGCACATTCGCTCGAAGCCGCGATCCAGCTGGCGACGGTGCGCGGGCGCGGCATGGCCGATGTCGACGAGGTGTGCGTCATCGGCGGCGGCGAAATCTATGCCCAGGCCATGCTGCTGGCCGACCGGCTGCACGTCACCCATGTGCTGGCAGCGGTCGACGGCGACGCGCATTTCCCGCCGATCGATCCCGATTCCTGGCGCATTGTCAGCTCGCAGGACGTCCCAGCCGGGGAAAAGGACAGCCACCCGACGCGCTATTCGGTTTACGAGCGGCGTCGCGAGAGACATTGAACGAAAAAAGAGCCATTGAAGGAAGACAAAGGGTCGCGACTGGACCAAATCGGACGAAGTCGGAAGCGCATCGCGTTGAAAGCGCCCCGTGGCGTGCCTATAGAAGAACAATACTGGATTTTGCGCCGTAATGCCGGCGCTTGAGGGAATTCCAAGCGAAAGGACATTCATGCCCTGGAACGACAAAAGCGGCGGTGGCGGCGGCCCATGGGGTGGCGGCGGCAACAATCAGGGACCCTGGGGGCAGGGTCCAAAAGGACCGAGCGGGCCGCAGGGCTCGCCTCCCGATCTCGAAGACATCATCCGCCGCGGCCAGGACCGGCTGCGGCGCGCTCTTCCGGGCGGCGGCGGCGCGAGCCCGGCTATCTTCGCGCTGATCGCGGCTGCACTTGTGGTGCTGTGGGCGTTCAAGGCGGTTTACACCGTGCAGCCCGACGAGGTCGCGGTCGAACTGCGCTTCGGCAAGCCGAAGACCGAACTGTCGCAGCCTGGCCTGCATTTCCATTGGTGGCCGCTCGAAACCGTCGAGACGGCCAAGATTTCCGAGCAGCTCGTCGATATCGGCGGCGGCGGCGCGACAAGTGGCAATACGTCCGGGCTGATGCTTACCGGCGACCAGAACATCGTCAACGTCCAGTTCTCCGTGGCCTATCAGGTCTCCGACCCGCGCGCGTATCTGTTCGATGTGTCCGATCCCGACGGCATGCTGAGGCAGGTTGCCGAAAGCGCTATGCGTGAAGCCGTCGGCCGCCGGCCGGCGCAGGACATCTTCCGCGACGACCGCCAGGGCATTGCCGCCTCGGTGCGTGAGATCATCCAGACGACGCTGGACGGCTACAAGGCCGGTCTCAACGTCAACGCCGTCTCGATCGAGGATGCGGCACCGCCACGCGAAGTGGCCGATGCGTTCGACGAGGTGCAGCGCGCCGAGCAGGACGAGGACAAGTTCGTCGAGCAGGCCAACCAGTACTCCAATCAGAAGCTCGGGCAGGCGCGCGGCGAGGCCGCACAGATCCGCGAAGACGCGGCCGCCTACAAGAACCGGGTCGTGCAGGAAGCCGAGGGTGAGGCGCAGCGCTTCATCTCGGTCTATGACGAATATGCCAAGGCGCCCGATGTAACGCGCAAGCGCCTCTACCTGGAAACCATGGAGAAGGTTCTGAAGGATTCGAGCAAGGTCATCGTCGAGCAGGGCAACGGGCAAGGGGTCGTTCCCTATCTGCCGCTGCCGGCATTGCAGCCGAAAGCGCCGGCACCGGCCGCCCCCGTTACGGGAGGTAACCAGTGATGGCCAACCGTCTTCCCATCATCGTCGTCGCAGCAGCGGTTATCCTGTTCCTGCTCTATTCGTCGGTCTTCGTGGTCAATGCGCGCCAGCAGGCACTGGTGCTCAGGTTCGGTGAGATTGTCGACGTCAAGAGCGAACCCGGCATCTACTTCAAGGCGCCGTTCTCGTTCTTCGACGCCGACACCGTGCAGCTGATCGAGAACCGGGTGCTGCGCTTCGATCTCGACAACATTCGCGTCCAGGTCTCGGGCGGCAAGTTCTATGAGGTCGATGCCTTCATCGCCTATCGCATCTCGGATCCGCGGGTCTTCCGCGCCGCGGTGTCCGGTCAGATCGAACTGGCCGAGGCCCGGCTCAGGACGCGTCTCGACGCTGCCTTGCGCCGTGTCTATGGTCTGCGTGATTTCGAGGCAGCACTCTCCGAAGAGCGCGGCGTGATGATGCGCGAAGTCCGCGACCAGCTCAGGCCCGATGCCACATCGCTCGGCCTGCAGATCGAGGATGTCCGCATTCGCCGCACCGATCTCACGGCCGAAGTCTCGCAGCAGACCTTCGACCGCATGAAGGCGGAACGCCTGGCGGAAGCTGCCCGGCTGAGGGCGCGCGGCAATGAGGCGGCACAGCGCATCACCGCCCGCGCCGATCGCGAAGTGGTCGAGATCGTCGCCGAAGCCCAAAAAGAGTCGGAAATCCTGCGCGGCGAGGGCGAGGCCCAGCGCAGCGCCACCTTCGCGGGAGCCTATCAGCGCGATCCGGCTTTCTTCGACTTCTACCGGTCGATGAATGCCTATGGCACGGCGCTGGACAACACCGGAACGACGATGGTGCTGTCGCCGAACTCGGAGTTCTTCCGCTTCTTCCGCAATCCCGACGGCAGCGAGGGACCGGCAAAGCCGGCTT
>NZ_RZQT01000094.1:0-22589 GCF_003998485.1 Mesorhizobium sp. M7A.F.Ca.CA.001.04.2.1 | reverse complement strand
GTATGGCATTGCTTGCGCCGCCGACCTGCCAGGGGTCGGCGAAAATCTGGTCGACCATCCGGAGGTCCCGATCATCGCCACGGCAAACGGCCCTTACGGTTATTTCAGGCAAGGCCAAGGCTGGCGGATGATCAGGAATGGCCTCCATTTCAAGCTCTTCGGCACCGGCACGATCCTCTCGGCCGGAGTCGAGGCCGGCGCCTTCGTCAACCCGGCCGATCCGCACGGTGAACCAACGATCCAGGCCTTCTGCGTTCCGCACGTCTATCTGGATCGCGATATCCTCACCCTCGTCGAGAACACCTATGGGCTTACCGTCACGACGGTTGTGGTGAAGCCTAAGTCGCGTGGTTTTGTGAGGCTGCGGTCGGCGGACCCGAAGGACATGCCGGTCGTTTCGCCCAATCTGCTCAAGCATCCAGACGACATGCGGGAGATGATCTCGGGTCAGCGTTATTTCCTGCAGGCGTTCCAGACCAAGCCGCTCGGCGATCGGGTCAAGGCCATTGCCGTGCCAAGTCAGGATGATCTCAGCGATGAGGCGCTGGCAAAACATTGCAAACGCTTCGTCAAGACCAACTACCATCCGGCCGGCACGTGCCGAATGGGCTCGGACAGCGACCGGATGGCGGTGCTGGACGCGGCGATGCGCGTGCGCGGGGTGGACAATCTGCGGGTTGCCGACATGTCGGCCTGTCCGAACATCAATGCCGGCAACACGGCCGCGCCGGCGATGATGCTGGGCGATCGATGCGCCGATTTCATCCTGGAGGCGGCATAGCGCCCCATCCAATTGCAAACAGCGGCGTCGCCGCAGCCTTCAGGGCCGAATGATGAGGAAGTCCATGGTCGCAGAAAGCGACAATCAAGGAGGAAAGAGCATGATCATTACCCGTCGAAAACTACTGGTAGGCTCCGCCGCCGGCGCGGTCGCGCTGATGCTCGGCTCACGCGCCTTTGCGGCGCTGCCGCCACTCGCCAAGAAGGACAAGTACAAGGTCGGTTTCGCCCAGACGGAAAGCAACAATCCGTGGCGCCTTGCCGAGACCAAGAGCATGCGGGACGAAGCCGCCAAGCTCGGCCATCAACTGGTTTACACGGATGCCGCCGGATCGTCGGCCAAGCAGGCTTCCGATGTGAACTCGATGATCGCGCAGGGCGTCGACGCCATCTTCCTGCCGCCGCGCGAGGACAAGCCCCTGGTGCCGGTTATCCTGGCGGCGCGCGATGCCGGCATACCGGTGTTCCTGGTTGACCGCGACGTTGACCACACGATGGCCAAACCGGGCGAGGATTACGTCTGCTTCATCGGGTCGGATTTCATCGAGGAGGCGACCCGTATCGGCGAATGGCTGGTCAAGAACGCCAATGGCAAGTCGAAGATCATCGAACTGGAAGGCACGACCGGCGCCTCGGCGGCCACCGATCGCAAGAAGGGCTTCGACGATTTCATCGCCAAGCATTCGGAGTTCACTATCCTGGCGTCTCAGTCCGGCGACTTCGCCCGCGACAAGGGCCGGCAGGTTGCCGAGACGCTGCTTCAGGCGCACCCCGATGCGGATATCATCTACGCGCACAATGACGAGATGGCGCTGGGTGCAATCGCCGCTTTGGAAGCCGCCGGCAAGACCCCAGGCAAGGATGTGCTGATCTTGTCGATCGACGGCGAGAAGGAAGGCGTACAGGCGATCATCGACGGCAAGATCGGCGCCATCTGCGCCTGCAGCCCGCTGTTCGGGCCGAAGGCCTTCGCCACGATGGCCGATTATGCCGCCGGCAAAAAGATCCCGCCCTTTATTAAGAACGAGGATGCCTTCTTCGACCCGACGAATGCGAAGAAGGACTTCGATATTGCATTCTGATATCCACCCTGTTTCCAGCTGCCCTACCCGCTCCGGCGGGTAGGGTTTGGAGTTTGCCGATGATCACTCAGCCGGATCAAGCAGCGCTGCTCCTGGACATGCGTGACATCCAGAAGCGTTTTGCCGGTATCCCTGCCTTGGCCGGTGCCTCACTCCAGGTCCTTCCGGGCGAGGTCCACGCACTCATCGGCCAGAATGGTGCGGGCAAGTCGACCCTTATCAAGGTGCTCACCGGTTACCACCGTCGGGATGGGGGTCAGGTGCTGTTCGAGCAGAGGCCGTTCGAGGTCGGGTCTCCGCATGAGGCGCAGGTCAGCGGCATCAGTACCATCTACCAGGAAATCAATCTCGTCCCGCTCCGCTCTGTAACCGAGAACATCTGCCTCGGACGCGAGAAACGCCGTCGGGGACTGCTCGACTGGAGCGCGATGCATGCTGAAGCCGAGCGCCTGCTCAGCCGGTTCTCGATCCGCATTGATGTGCGCCGCCCGCTCGGCGACTTCAATACCGCCACGCAGCAGATGGTGGCGATTGCCCGCGCCATCGGCTTTTCCGCCCGCCTCGTGATCATGGATGAGCCGACCTCCTCGCTGGACGAGCGTGAAGTCTCAGTTTTGTTCAGCGTCGTCCGGCAGCTCAAGGCCGAAGGCGTCTCGGTTCTATTCGTCAGCCACAAGCTCGACGAGCTCTACGAGGTATGCGACCGGGTCACGATCATGCGCGATGGCCACACGGTGCGCAGCGCTGCGATGAGCGACATCGGCAAACTGGAACTGGTCGCGGCCATGCTTGGCCGCGATGTCGCGGTGGTCGACGGCCACGCGACTGCGTTCGGCGCGCGCGATCGTTCGAGGATAGGCGATGTGCTGTTTACCGCGCAAGGGCTGTCGGCCGGCCAGTCGGTTCGCAATGTGACCTTCGATGTGCGCCGCGGGGAGATTGCCAGCTTTGCCGGCTTGCTCGGCGCCGGCCGCACCGAAACAGCTCGCCTTGTATTCGGCGCCGACCGCCTGAAGGCCGGCGAGATGACGATGGAAAGGGCATCCTACCATCCTGAGCGAGCCGCCGACGCAATCGCCGCCGGAATGGGGTTCTGCACAGAAGACCGCAAAGCCGAAGGCATCGTGCCGGAGATGACGGTGGCGGAAAACATAACGCTGGCACTGCTGCCGAAGATCAGTCGCAACGGCATCCTGAACGAAGACCGGCAGCGCGAGATCGTCGCGCGCTTCATTCGCGACCTCGGCATCAAATGCTCCGGTCCCAACCAGAAGGTCCGCGAACTCTCAGGCGGCAACCAGCAAAAGGTGCTGCTGGCCCGGTGGCTGGCGATGAACCCGAAGCTGCTCATCCTCGACGAGCCGACACGCGGCATCGATGTCGGGGCTAAAGGCGAGATCCAGCGCCTCATTCTGAAGCTTGCCGACGATGGGCTCGGCGTCCTGATGATCTCCTCGGAAATCGAGGAGGTAATGGAAGGGGCGGATCGCATATTCGTGCTGCGCGAAGGGGTGAGCGTGGCCGAACTGGAAGGCCAGGCGGCCAACGTGGAGGACGTACTCGCGGCGATGGCGCATGGCGGTTCGCCGGTGGAGGCGGCAGCTTGAGCGATCTGGCCACACCATCCCCTGCCAACGACGCCGGCGCCCGCGGTTTCAATCTGTTCGGCTTTCTGGCGCGCTACGGAACGGTGATCGCGCTGATGCTGCTGATCGCCTTCAATCTCGGCTATACTCGCAATTTTGCGACGCTGCAGACGCTCAACGTCAATCTGACCCAGGTCTGCACCATTGTGATCGTCGCGGTGGGAATGACGCTGGTGATCGCCACCGGCGGCATCGACCTGTCGGTTGGTTCGCTGATGGCTATCTCCGGCGCACTGGCGCCAATGATCTTCATGGGCAAGATCTTCCCGGTCGGGAACACCTACCTGGCGGTCGTCGTGGCGATGGTCGTCTCGATCTTCGTTGCCGGCCTGTTGGGACTGTTCAACGGGTGGCTCGTCTCCCGCTTCCGCATCCAGCCGATCGTCGCAACGCTTGTGCTGTTCATCGCGGGGCGCGGGATCGCGCAGGTCATGACCAACGGCAATCTGCAGACCTTCCGCGTGCCGCAATTCCAATGGATCGGCCTGGCCCGCCCACTCGGCATTCCGGCACAGGTCATCATCATGGCCGTGCTGGTTGCAGCGGCGGCGTGGGCTCTTCACCGCACGGTATTCGGGCGAAGCATCCTGGCCGTCGGGGGCAACGAAAAGGCCTCGGAACTCGCTGGCATCGCCGTAG
Source organism: Mesorhizobium sp. M7A.F.Ca.CA.001.04.2.1 (assembly GCF_003998485.1). Classification (NCBI taxonomy): domain Bacteria; kingdom Pseudomonadati; phylum Pseudomonadota; class Alphaproteobacteria; order Hyphomicrobiales; family Phyllobacteriaceae; genus Mesorhizobium; species Mesorhizobium sp. M7A.F.Ca.CA.001.04.2.1. The sequence goes on along the minus strand of NZ_RZQT01000094.1, from coordinate 18,442 downwards.
CGAGGATCAAGCTCGCGGTCTATGCGATCAGCGGCCTTTGCGCGGGGCTGGCCGGTCTCGTCGTCATCGCGATCAACTCCTCCAGTGACGCAAATCTTGTCGGGCTGGGCATGGAACTGGACGCCATCGCGGCTGTCGCAGTGGGCGGTACGCTGCTCAGCGGCGGCAAGGCGACGATTATCGGCACCCTGCTCGGCGCGCTGACCATTCAGTTGGTCCGTTACACGCTGCTCGCCAATGGTGTGCCCGATGCCGCTGCGCTCGTGGTCAAGGCCGCTATCATCGCATTCGCCGTCTGGCTGCAGCAGCAACACAGAGTGTAGTTATGAACAGCGCCCGACTGATTGGCATAGTCGGCACCTACGGTGTCGTTGTCGCGCTTGCAGCCTTGGTGCTGTTCGGATTCTTGCGCTACGAACGTTTCCTGGGCTTCTTCAATGTGATGAGCGTTCTGCGCTACAACTCGATGTTCGCGCTCGTCGCGCTCGGCATGTGCTTCGTGATCATGACCGGGGGCATCGACCTGTCGGTCGGCTCCGTCGCCGCCTTGGGCAGCGTCGCTTCCGCGCTGGCGAGCCCCCACGGCATAGCAGCTGGTGTTGCAGCTGGCGTGGGCGCCGGCTTGGCAGCCGGGCTGATCAACGCGCTCTTGGTTACGCGCGCAAACCTGATGCCATTCATCGCCACGCTTGCCACCATGCTGGCCGCAAGCGGCTCGGCGTTGCTTCTGGCTGGCAACCAGTCCGTTTCGGTGTCCTATGATTCAGGTTTCACCGCCATCGGCCAAGGAAACTTCTGGATCTTCCCGATCCCGGCGGTCATCGCCCTGGTTGCGTATGTGGTCGGATCGGTCGTCCTGAATTACACCAGCACGGGACGGACGGTGCTGGCCATCGGGGGCGGCGAAGATGCATCGCGGCTGATGGGGCTGCGCACGGACCGCATCAAATTTCTCGTCTATGTCGCAAGCGGTTGCCTGGCCGGGCTCGCGGGCGTCGTTCTCGCTTCGCAGTTCGGCGCAGGCCAGCCAATCGAGGGCGTCGGCTGGGAGTTGTCTGCCATCGCTGCCGTGGTCGTGGGCGGGACGCTGCTTACCGGCGGCTCGGGCTCAGTCATGACCACGCTGGCCGGTGTGCTCCTGCTCGGCATCCTTTTCAACATCCTGAACTTTGAAAACGGGTTGGGTTGGATCTCCCTCTCGGCCTACTGGCAGTCCGTCATCCGGGGGCTCTTCCTGCTGGTCGTGGTGCTGCTCCAGGCGCGGCTGACCGGACGGCGCGGAAGCTGGCCCGCGACGACAAGTGGCCCATGAGCGCCGCTAAAGTGCAACGCTAATTGCCGTCGTTGCATCTGTCCGTTTGCCGAAGAAACCTCGCGGATAATCCCCAAAATGCAAGTCCCAGAGGCATGGTGAGGAGCCCACATGCGAGGGTCCGAAAATGCGCATTTATAGCCATTGCAGTCCGCGATACGCGCCACCCACTTAGCAGCCTTGTGCCTTCAGGGACCGGACCATGCGAACAACTCACTCAAAACCTGCCATTGAAAAGCTGACGAAGCGCGAAGCTTCCGGACCGAAGCATCTGTTGCTGGTCCTTGCGTCCCACTTCGCTCATTGGAAGCCGTTTTTGGACAGTCGGCTTCGAACTCGGCCGCCTTGTTCGGACCCGAAACCGTGTTGGCGAAATACCGCATCCGATCGGGCGCGCCCGATCTTCGTTGCTCAGTCCAGCGCCCTTGCGTGAGCGGCTTCTGTCAAACCGATTGGCCGAGCCTTTGTTCCGGTGGTGGACTGTCTGCGATCCGGGTGGCGAACGAGGATCAAGGAAGGAACAAGGGGGCCGTGCCCAAGTTCGGGGCGATGTTCCACCGCCGCCGATGAACTCGAGCGGCTGCGCAGCAACAACCGAGGCACGGGATCATGACCGTTCAGATTCGACTTTCCGAGATCGACCACGCCAGGCGCGAAGATCATGGCGACGGTGCCTGGAGCATCGCACCGGACCTGGGTTATTTGCGGCTGGCAATCGTCAATGTCGTGTTCTTCGGCGCACCGCGCAGCGGAGATCGGAACTGGGTGCTAATAGATACGGGGTTGCCGACGTCGAGAAGCAGTATTCTTGCGGTCGCGGAAAAGCGGTTTGGCACCAACGCACGGCCTGCCGCGGTTATCCTGACACACGGCCATTTTGACCATGTGGGAACGGTTCTGGACCTCGCGAATAGGTGGGAGGTGCCCGTCTTCGCGCATCGACTCGAGTGGCCCTATTTGGACGGAACTGAATCTTATCCGCCACCGGATCCCTGGGTCGGGGGCGGACTGATGGCGCTGCTTTCGCCGCTCTTTCCGCGCGGGCCGATCGATCTTGGCAACCGATTGGAACTCTTGCCCGCCGACGGATCGGTCCCCGGAATGCCCGGATGGCAATGGCTGCACACACCCGGGCACGCCCCTGGTCACATTTCGCTCTGGCGCGAGGAAGACCGCTCGCTGATCGTAGGGGACGCTTTCATCACCACCGGTCAGGAGTCCGTCTATGAGGTCGCCGTCCAGGATCTCGAGATGCACGGTCCGCCGCGCTACTTCACGCCGGACTGGGATGCGGCGGAAAGATCTGTGAAGCGTCTGGCTGCCCTGAACCCTCAGATGGTCATCACTGGACACGGTGCGGCTGCCGCTGGAGTGGGCATGCGTAAAGCTCTTGACAGTCTGGCTGAGCGCTTCACGGTGTTCGCCGTCCCGCCGAAATCAAAATTCGTACGCGAGCCAGCGACGGCTGCAAATAGCTGAGGTAACCGAGCCGCCGTCGTTGTGAATATGGTCACGTTGGACAACTCCATCTCTCGAGCAGGTAGAGTTCCCCCCCTCGGGTCGCGCCCATGTCGCCCAAACACTGACAAGCGGAACAATCCCGGGAGGCGCCAGTTAGGCGTCGCACGCTTGGGCGACTTGCGGCCAGCCCCGAAAAAATCCCGCGTCAGGAGCAGACGTCAGATGGAAAACGAGCACCCCGAAGGACGTGTCCTCTCCGCCGGCGCGGCGATCGGCAAGAAGTTCGGGCCCCCACCGGTCGTCACGAGCCATGACTGGCGTCGATTCGCTCATGGGCCAAAACCGTGGAGCGGTCCCGGCTCCACCAGCTTGATGGGGTGATCGACTTAGCTGTGCTCCATCGCCGTGCCGCCGAATTGGAGTTTGTGCACGAGCCAGCGAGGAGGAACAAACCTGGGAAGCGCCAGTTAGGTCCTTCGTCCGGCGGAGGGCGGCACCCCGGCCACGCGCCTTGAAGTTGGTTCAGAGGAAGGCTTCAGATGAGAAGTGCCAAGAGCGCGTGCCCCAAGAACGCGTCCTCTCCAGGATTGGTGGCCGAGCAAGTGTTGTTGCGATCCAGCTCCAAGCCGGGGCGGCGACTGCTCTGGATCCCGGCAATCGCATTCTTGCCCGGTTGCGCGGGGGGTGTGCTCGACCCGCAAGGACCCATTGGCTCGGGCAACCGCACGATCCTCTTGAACTCACTGGCGGTGATGCTGGGGATCGTTGTTCCGACGCTTGTTGCGCTCTTGGCCTTCGCATGGAAATTCCGCGCCTCGAACAGCGACGCGCGCTATGACCCGGAGTTCACCTATTCGGGGCGCATCGAGTTGATCGTCTGGTCGATCCCCACGCTCACCATCCTTTTCCTGGGCGGGCTGATCTATTACGGATCGCACCAGCTCGATCCGCGCAAACCGATCCCTTCCGCGCAGCCGCCGCTCGACATCCAGGTGGTGGCGCTCGACTGGAAATGGCTGTTCCTCTATCCCGAGCAGGGCGTGGGCGCTGTCAATCAATTGGTTATCCCCGCCGGCGTTCCAGTTCATTTCAAGCTGACCTCGGCCAGCGTGATGAACACGTTCTTCGTGCCCCAGCTTGGCAGCATGGTCTACGTCATGAACGGCATGCAGACCGAGTTGCATCTGCAGGCCGACCGCGAGGGCAGCTTTTTCGGCCAGTCGGCGCACTTCAGCGGCGACGGCTTCTCGGACATGAACTTCAGCGTGAGCGCGGTTTCAGCCGATGCCTTCACCCGCTGGACGTCGTCGCTGCGTGGCGGCGGCGGCGTGCTCAACGCGAATGCCTACCGCGAGCTCGCCCGGCAAAGCACCAACGTGCCGCCGTCCACGTTCGGTCATGTTCAGCCCGGGCTGTTCGATGCCGTCGCTCAGCAGATATTGCCCCCGGGTCCGGGGCCGGCCGAAAGTGCCGCCGGCGGCGAGCCACAGGTGAGCCCAAAGGCATTGCCCGCGGCGGCGCCGCCGACGGGGCATCATCCACAGGCAGAAGGGGCGGAATGACGATGCTGGGCAAGCTCGACTCGTCGGCCATTCCCTTCGATCAACCCATCCCGCTCGTCGCGGCTCTCGGCGTCTTTCTGGCAGGGGTCGCCGTGCTTGGATGGATAACGGTGAAGGGCTACTGGCCCTATCTGTGGAACGAGTGGATAAGCTCGGTCGACCACAAGCGCATCGGCGTGATGTACATTGTGCTGGCGATGCTCATGCTTCTGCGTGGCTTCATCGATGCCATCATGATGCGCACGCAACAGGTGCTGGCGATCCACGGGCCGGGCTACCTGCCGCCGGAGCATTACGACCAGATCTTTTCCGCGCACGGCACGATTATGATCTTCTTCGCGGCGATGCCTTTCATGATCGGCCTGATGAATTTCGCCGTACCGCTGCAGCTTGGCATACGCGATGTAGCCTTTCCGACACTCAATTCCGTCAGCTTCTGGCTGACGGCTTCCGGAGCCCTGCTGGTCAACATCTCGCTTGTCATCGGTGAGTTCGCGCGCACCGGCTGGCTGCCCTATGCCCCCTTGTCGGAGACCACCTACTCGCCGGGCGTCGGTGTCGATTACTATCTGTGGTCGATCCAGATCTCCGGCGTCGGCACGCTGCTTACCGGCGTCAACCTGGTGACGACCATCCTAAAGATGCGTGCGCCTGGTATGGGCTACCTGCGAATGCCGATGTTCTGCTGGACCTCGCTCGCGTCCAACCTGCTCATCGTCGCAGCCTTCCCGATCCTCACCGCCACGCTGGCGATGCTGACGCTGGACCGCTATCTCGGCTTCCATTTCTTCACCAACGAAGCCGGCGGAAATCAGATGATGTTCGTCAACCTGATCTGGGCCTGGGGCCATCCCGAGGTCTACATTCTGGTGCTTCCCGCCTTCGGCATCTTCTCCGAGGTCTTCTCGACATTCTCGTCAAAGCCGCTGTTCGGATACCGTTCGATGGTCGCGGCCACGATGTTCATCTGCATCGTCTCGTTCATGGTCTGGCTGCATCATTTCTTCACCATGGGCGCCGGAGCAGACGTCAACGCCGCCTTCGGCATCGCCACGTCGGTCATCGCCGTCGGCACCGGGGTGAAGATCTACAACTGGCTCTTCACCATGTATGGCGGGCGCATCCGCTTTGACACGCCGATGCTTTGGGCGCTGGGCTTCGTGACCACCTTCACCGTCGGCGGCATGACCGGCGTTCTGCTTGCCGTTCCACCGGCCGACTTCGTGCTGCACAACTCCCTTTTCCTCGTCGCGCATTTCCACAACGTCATCATTTCGGGCGTGCTGTTCGGCGCGTTCGCCGGCTTCACCTACTGGTTTCCCAAGGCGTTCGGATTCCGCTTGCACGAAGGCTGGGGCAAGGCCGCATTCTGGGTCACCTTGGCCGGCTACATTCTGGTCTTCGTGCCGCTCTATATCGTCGGTCTGCTCGGCATGACGCGGCGCCTGCAGCATATCGACATGGATCTTTGGGCGCCATGGCTGGTGGTGGCCGTGTTCGGCGTGCTGGTGATGATCGCCGGCGCCGCACTGCAGATCATGCAACTCGCCGTTTCGATCCGACATCGCGACAAGCTTCGCGATGAGACAGGCGACCCATGGGACGGGCGTTCACTGGAATGGTCGACGTCTTCCCCTCCCCCCGTTTTCAACTACGCGCGGCTGCCTTACGTCGAGGATGAAGAGCCCTACTGGCGCATCAAGCAACGGGCAAGGGAGGAGAAGAGGCCCGGTGCGGAGGAAGGATACGAGCCTATCGAGATGCCGCGCAACAGCCCGACAGGCTTCGTCACCGCCTTCTTCAGCACGCTGATCGGGTTCGCGCTGATCTGGCACATATGGTGGCTGGCGATCGTCGGCTTCATCGGCGCCTACGCGACCTTCGTCGTCTTCGCCTGGCGCGATCATGGGGATTATGAGATTCCCGCCGAAGAGGTCGCGCGCATCGACGATGACCACAAGGCCGCACAGTCAGCCCGGCTGCGGCGCTGGGAGCGGCCGGCATGAGCGATCACGCGCTACCCGGCGACTTCAGCGCGGGCACCCAGGCCCGAGACCCCTATCGGCTTGGTCAGGGCGGCCGACACGGCGTGCGCTCCGCGACCGGCCACGGTGAAGGCGGCCCGGCCTCGAAATTCGTCACCGTGGCATATGGCTTCTGGATCTTTCTGCTGTCCGACATCATCATATTCTCGGCCTTCTTCGCGGCGTATGCCGTGCTTGCCAAGGCGACCGCCGGCGGACCGACCGGCAAGGATTTGTTCGAGCCCACCCGCGTTGCGGTGCAGACGGGCCTTCTGCTCACGTCGAGCTTCACCGGTGGCCTGGCGACACTCGCGACCCGTCGCAGATCGATGGCTGCCACGCAGGCCTGGCTGCTCGTCACCGGATTGCTCGGGGCAGCCTTCCTGTTTCTGGAGGTACAGGAATTCGCGGCGATGATCGGCGAGCAGGCGGGGCCTTCGCGCAGCGCATTTCTATCAGCCTTCTTTGCGCTCGTTGGCTGCCACGGCACCCATGTCGGGCTGGGGCTGCTCTGGCTGGGCACAATGATGGCGCAGCTATGGGTCAAGGGTTTTCGGTCGGATATTTTGCGGCGGGTCCACTGCTTCGGGCTTTTCTGGCACGCACTCGACATCATCTGGGTCGCCATCTTCACCCTGGTCTATCTGTTGGGAGCATCGCCATGACTGACACCGAGAGCAGGCCCGGCGAGATGCAGGACCGCCGCGATTCCGCACCGGGCGAGGAACGTATAACCGAGCACGAAGTGGCTGGAGGGCTGTTGGGCTATGTGATCGGCTACGGCCTGGCCATCCTGCTCACGATCGCGTCATTCCTGGCGGCTCAAACCGATCTGATTTACCAGCCGGCGGTGATTTCGGCCCTGGTGGTGCTCGCTGTTGCGCAGATGGGTGTGCATCTAGTCTTTTTTCTGCACCTGACCACCGGGCCGGACAACACCAACAACATCCTGGCTTTGGCCTTCGGCGTGCTGATCGTTGCGCTGGTGGTCCTGGGCTCGGTTTGGATCATGGCCCACCTGAACGAGAACATGGCCGCCATGACGGCCCATCAAGCCGGAACGATGCCTTAAACCTCGCCCTGCTAGTCTTGGCTGAGGTGATATGAAGCTGGTACATTGTACCGCCGGGGTGGAGATAAAAGGCTCGTCAGACCTCGTGCTTTGGCTGAACTGCACGTATGGCATCTAGCGCCAAGCGAACGGCATCGATGCCTGAGACGCGGGGCTCGATCCGCCTGAAAATCACGCGGCCGTTTCGGTACTCCAGGCCCAACACCTTCCTGTCCCGCCAGCGTGACGCCAGAGGCTTGTTGCGCAAGGTGATCGCGACGGCTTCGGGCCCAACATCAACTTTGCCGACACCCAGTTCCGACGCTGCTATCCGCAACCTGGTAAGTTCCAGCAGAACGGTCACTTCGCCAGGCATGTCACCAAAGCGGTCCTCGAGCTCCTCGCTGAATGCATCAAGGTCCAAGTCAGAACGAATACGAGAGAGCCGCGCATAGAGGCCAACACGGACAGTAGGCTCGTTTACATAGCTTTCGGGAAAAGCCCCTTTTGCAGGCACGTTGATGTTGGCAAGTTGCCTGTTGGGGTCGGCCCCTTCTCCAGCCGCCGAGACCGCCCGCTCCAGCAAGTGCTCGTAGAGGCCCACTCCGATCAGTTTCATATGCCCAGCCTGATCTTCGCCGAAGAGATCGCCGGCGCCGCGCAGGTCGAGGTCCCTTTGACTGATTGCCAGGCCGGAGCCAAGCCGATCGAGCGCAAGCATTGTCGAAAGCCGGGCCCTGGTGCCGTCGGCCAGCTCAACACCAGGTTCCGTCAGAAGAAACGCAGCCGCTTGCATCGCTCCTCTACCGACCCGACCCCGTAGCTGGTGCAACTGCGCCAGACCGAACCGGTCCGGGCGCCAGACAATGATGGTGTTGGCTCGAGGCACATCGAGCCCACTCTCGATGATGTCGGTGCTCAACAAAATGTCGCCATCACCGTCAGCGAATCCGACCATGACTTCGTCCAGCTGCCTCCCTTTCATTTCACCGTGCGCCGTCATGACGCCGAGTTCCGGCACCAGCCTGTTCAGCTGGTCAGAGACCGGGCCAATGTCCTCGATGCGAGGAACCACGAAGAAACTCTGTCCACCCCTGCGAAATTCACGCAAGAGGGCCGCGCGCACCGATGCTGGATCGAACGCTGCCAGGATCGTGCGGACGGGACGTCTTTTGGCGGGCGGAGAGTTTAGAACGCTGACATCCTGGATGCCCGACAGCGCCGATTGCAGCGTCCGCGGTATCGGGGTGGCGCTCATGCTCAGCGTGTGAAGGCAGGGCGCCATGTTCCGCAGGGCCAGCTTCAACTTGACGCCGAACCGGTGCTCCTCGTCAATCACCAGCAGTCCAAGATTGGCGAAAGTGACGCTCCTGGACGCCAAGGCCTGAGTACCCACGACGATCGTAACCTGGCCGCTCCGCAGGCCCTCCTTTGCCGCTTTTGCCTTTGCTGCCCCGACCATCCTTGACAGGTGGGCGACCTGCAGGCCCGTTCCTGCGAAACGGCGGCTGAACGTCTCATAGTGCTGTCGTGCCAACACGGTTGTCGGCGCTATGACCGCAACCTGTTTCCCGCAGAGGGCGGCGGCGGCGCAAGCACGCAAAGCCACCTCTGTCTTGCCGAAGCCAACATCACCGCAGACGAGCCGGTTCATTGTTCTCCCCGAGGAAAGGTCGTCGAGCACAGCGCGGATGGCGGCGGCCTGGTCAGGAGTCTCGGTATAGGGAAATTTCGCCGCAAAACGGGCCAAGTCCGCGCGGGAGGGCTTGATGATCTCGGCGGGCTGGCTGGACCTCATCTCGGCAAGGCCCACCAGGCGCTTGGCCAGCCTGTCGATCTCGCGCAACGCAGCCTCGCGTCGCTTGGGCCAGCCCTCGCCGTTGAGGCGATCGAGCGACACTGCCTCCGGTTCCGAGCCGTAGCGCCATATTTTCCCAAAGTCGTCGACCGGAACCAGCAAGGAAGCCCCGCCATGATATTCCAGCCTGACAACATCCTGGTGCTGACCAGCCAAGTCGACCTGTTCGACCGCCGCGAGCACGCCCAGGCCATGGTCTTCATGGACGACGACGTCGCCGATGCGCAACTCGGGTTCGAGTATGCTTGCGGCCATGCCGGCATCCGCCTTCAACGCAGGGCCAAACAGGTCGGCTGCGGCGACCATCGCGATACCGGATTGCGCGTCGACAAACCCTTCATCGAGGACGAAGCCAGCCTTGAGAAGAGAGCCTCTCGCGGCGGAAAGTATTTGCGGTAAGTCGACCGCTTCCTCAGCCCGCCGGCCTAGCTTTCTATTGAGCAGGCGATCTGCTCGCTGCAGTTCAGAGGCATCGCCGGTCAACACCACCCTGGCCCCGGCGCTTGTCTGCCTTGTCACGAATTCAGCGATTTCGTACCCGGGCCGGGCCTGGCGAAAGAATTTGGGAACTCGCTCGGCAGAAACGGCAAGTCTCGTGGAGCGGTTGCGCACGGAAGCATCCCACTCTTCACGCGACAGGTAAAATTGTTCCGGCAAAGGTTTCTCGCGCCCGGCAGCCTCCTGCCTGGCACGGCGTGCATCCTCGATCAGGTCCAGAATTTTGTCGAGCGGCTGCCCGTCGATCCCTTCAAGGAAGGAGATCGAGGCGCTCGACGCACTGTCGAAGACAGATGGCATCGCGCCAAATAATGCGACCAGGCGCTCTTCCATCGACGTCGCGCGCATCGCTGTCAGCTCAGGATGATCACCAGCTTTAAACATCAGCTCGGATGCCGGTCCGACAGCAATCGAGTCTCGAACCTGGTCGCTGAGCTGACTGATCGGATCGTAGGTTTTGAGCTCTCGAATGCAGCTGTCTGGGCCAAGGACGACGCGAACGGGGTCCTCCGCGCCAGCGGGGAAGATGTCCATGAGATCGCCCCGAAAAGCTATTTCACCCGGTTCGTCGACCCTCTCGTCGACGACATAGCCAAAAGCTTCGGACCTTGTTCTGAAATCATCCCGGTCGAACTTTTGTCCCACCTCCAGAATTGCGAAACCGCCAGCAATGACCTGGGCGGGCGGCACCCGCTGCAGACTGGCTTCGATCGACATTACAGCGATGCGCGCACGATCGGGCTTCGTTGCCATGTGACACAACGCACGAAGCCTCCGCCCCATATTGGCGCGTGTGGGCCACACCCTGTCGTAAGGCAGGCAATCCCAGGACGGCAGCAAGATGATCTCCGCGTGCGGCAGGAACTGACGCAAAGCCCCGACGATCTCGTCGGCGCTGCGTTCCGAGGCAGTTATATGGATAATGTGCTTGTGCCGGCTGGCCTCCAGCCCACCGGCCAGCGCTGCCGCGATAGCTGAAGATGGCGGGACGCCGTGCTCTATCGTAAACCCGCTGTCATCCGTGTGATCGATTTGTTCGACATCCGTCCGCGAAATATGCCTGTTCACTGAAATCTCACCTTGTCCCCAGAAGAACGTCAGCACAGCGACCCCGTTCCTGGCGGCGCGCATTAAAGTGTTCCAGGACGGGGCAGCCGGTGCGGCGTTGATGCATTGCTTCCTAGCTGCCCTAAGAACTGGCGGCTGTGAATCACGCTCGACGCCGGCAGAACGCTCTGTGCGTCGGGCCATGCCGCGCGGTGGCCCGTCCGCCGGAGTTAGTATGTGCACATGCTGAATTGCCGAAATGTCGATAACCACGCGAGGGATTGTCGAGAAAGCTGTTCGAGTTCGTCCTCGTCCGTTATCCCAGCTTGGTAGTAAGCCAGGATGCGCGATGCACTCCGTTCTCTCTTGGTTTCGGTCTCGTTTTTTGGGGTTGCTGCGCGCCAAAACGCGGCTCAGTACGGCCAGCTCTGATGGGGTGAAGGCGTCTCTATGCTTGCATCAACTCCGCGCCGCCCGCCTCGGGTGGGGAGCCGAGGCGGGCTGAAGCTGTGGGGATCCAGCTTCCGATGCCGGGCAACAGGCGATTGTGCAAGAGGGATTGTCCGGCGCGGCCCAACGCAGGATGGACAGAATGTTCCGGGAGTTTTGGTGAGGCGAAAATAATTGGCCAAGAGCCAGAAGCACGGCGCAGGATACGGCATGTAAGACTTGCCGGCGTGCGATCCAGTCAGCAGCTCGGGCCAAGATCCGAATCCTGGATGTGAGTTTCTGGACCTTGCTGAGCATTTAAGAGTTGAGGTACGGCCGTTATGATCTGCGGCAGAAAGAAGGGCTTGGTGATCATATTATGCTGTTGGGAACACCTTCGGCTCCCCAGTGTACCTCGCTATCGCCGCTGATACGCTGCCGCGATCGATTGACGTCCTGAGGTCGCCTTGGACAACGCCAAGACGGGCTTGGTGCTTCGACAGCCAAGTGCCAGACGATGAGGACGATTGCAGGCCTACAGCAGCCGCGCGAATGGTTTCTCGCTGTAAGCTCGTGTTGGGTTGGTACGCTGCGGCGGCTTGCCGGCGCGGTCGCTTTGATCAAGCTTCCTGCTGATCTTCAGAAGCCTGCTGGATTTGGGTCATCACCTTTCGGGGATCGACATTCTCTGCCAGTTGCCGCAGCTCTTTGTCGGCCGGGGTGGAGACATTCAGACGCACCGCCAAGGCAGCCACCATCTCGATCAGCCGCGTGGTTTCATGTTCGTTAAGGAGGCTGATCTGCAAATCCAGTTCCGCTCGGCGCTCGCTGTGTTCGGCCATTCTGTTCTGATTGATCAGCACGAAGGTAGACAGGAAGATTGCCTCGACGGAAGCGACCATGGCCAGGATCACGAAAGTTGGGTCCCAAGCTGGGATGGCTGGCATCGCGCCTAGGTTTGCAAGGATCCAGGCCACGAGGATTGCGAGATGCAGATAGACGAAAGTCATGCTCCCCGCGAAGCGCGAAATAGCGCCGGCAATCCGCACCTGAACGCTTTGGTGCTCCTCCTGTTGTCGCCTGTGCTCGACCAGTGCCTCTATGTTCTGGTGGAGCACCGAATGCATGTTGGCTGGACGTTGGTCGCTCATTTGGAAAGCTCGTTTGAACGACGATCTGGTGCAAGCGGCGTCACTTGTCGCCCGCCTGGAACATTTGCGGAGCCGGACCTGGCTTGAACTCGTCGGCACGCAGCTTACGTCGCTGCCGACGGTTCGATTGGGAAAGGGCGTGCCGTGCTGAAATCGTGTGCACCATACCGACTACTGCCTGCGGGGCGCTCTGATGAACCATATGGCCAGCGCCCGGAATCACCTCGAGGAGAGACCCACCAACTTCGCCATGCAGGCGCCGTGCATTCCGTTCCGCATCGAACAACCGGTCTCCAGATCCCGCCAGGATGCCGGTCGGTACGGAAATGTCCTTATAGCTGGCCTTCTCCGACAGGGCCGCGGCCAGCATAGATGCTGACTCCGAACAAACCGCCCCCAGTTGGGAAGGGCGGCTGGCGGCATCCTTGGCGGATGCGGCGAAGTCGCTGGCGATCATAGCGGGTCGAAATATCTTTTCCATTGCCCAAGGCCAGGCAAGCCTCACAAGCAGCGGCAACAAGGTGTGGCGAAACCCCGTTCCGATCACCGGCAATGCCGGGAGTGCGGCCAGTGCAAGATCCAGCCGCGGTGGCGGATAGTAATAGCCTGAGACAAGCACAATGCCAGCGACCGATGAAGGATGCCTGCGCGCCAACTCGAGGGCGATCCAGGCTCCCCAGGAATGTCCAAGCACGAGATATTTCTTAATACCCAATCTGCCGGCGGCGGCATGTATGAGGTCGGCTTGGTCGCAAGCGGACCAGCGCCGGGTGCGCGAACGTGAGCTTCGCCCAAAGCCGGGACGGTCAAATGCGAGCACCCGGTAGGTCTTTGCCGCCTCATCGAAGACGCCGCTCGACTTGAAATCCTCCGCCATGGATCCATGCAGGAGAAGCAGCGGCATGCCGGTTCCGGCTTCGATAAAATGCAGGCGCAGACCATCAATTGCCATCATACGTCCGCATGTCAGGCTGGCGATCGCACGTTTGGCGCGGATGGCGTTGTATCCCGCTAGTGCCGCTAATGCAGCGATGGACAATCCGGCCGCTAGTTTCGCCCCGTCTCTGTCCAACGCCATGCGCGTGCCTCAGAAGCTGTCTGCGTGACCCAACCTTCGAGGTCACAGCTTGTTCCGCCAGACCCTGTGCCTGGCGCGGAAGGCTTTTCAACGTCTGGCGATCGCCATGGCCGCGATCTTGCAATGATCCATGCTTGCGTCCCGAGGAGATGCTCTCCGGGATAAACGATCGTTCCATCATCGCGCACACAGCGCCTGGCGTCAGGCTGGCCTCCTCAGCATGACCGGCCCCAAGAGTATGCATGACGCGTTCGCCTTCTCCAGCAGGTAGTCGGAAATAATGCGGCGGTGGCACCGCCAGCAGACGGCTTCCGCGCACATGATTGGGCAGCGATGCCGGCTGCTAAGCTCTCGCAGTTCCGCCAAGCCTTTGGCGAACGGCTCCGCCGGTGAGTGCTGTCTGCTAACGTGGCTCTCTTTGGAAAAGTAAGCCCGCTGCCTGGGCGGGGGGCTTGGGGTTAGGCAGCGGGCTTCGTAGGCGATTAGGGGTTCAGAACCCACGCAAACGATGCTCTCAGAGTGTTAACGAGACCTTAACGAAGCTCGGAGCGTTTTACCAATCTTGGCGACCTGTGGATAACCCTCGCAGTTACGCGTTCAATGACAGAGTTGAGGTCGACGGCTTCGCGGTCATGCTGTTCTTCGACAGGTTCCGCCTGCATGTTCGGATCACCATCCATCTCATCCAGAAGGGCTATCATGTGCTCGATCGTCGCCTCGACCCGGCACCGGAAGAAGGCGCTCATTGCTCGCTCCATTCGATGTGGACTGTACCGCCGAGTTCTCGTATTCCGCGCACAATGGCATTGTAGTCGACAAAGCCTCGGGCGCCCCTCCAGTTTTTGTGACGGAAGTAGCGCTTTGACCTCGCAAATTCGTCAAGTTCGGCCATGGTTACGTTTCGTCGCGAACATTCCGATCGAAGTTCGTCGAGTAAAGCAAACCAGTAGGCTTGTAGCGAACTTTAGGGCGGGAAAGACCCAGGGCGCTGCCTCGGCAGCATAATTTCTTGAGGCTGTGGTCAGGAAACGCGGCGCAAAGCTCTGACGCACTTGCTGTCCGATCGAGTCTCCGAAACAATGCATCACTTCTTGCCGTCCAGATACGGCGCCTCTTAGCTATGTCTAGTGTCTGGCATCGTGTCGCCAGGGCGGCTTGGGTGCGATGTGGCAACGCCTTGCGCATGGCCTTGTAGTCTGGATAGAGCGAGCGGCATATTTCTGTCTCCGCCTCGGTCCACAGTGGCCAGCCGCCGTTGCCGATGCCGGTTCTCTGCATACGCTGTGAATGACGCTGTCCCTGGACCGCATACTTGGTAAGCTCAGCAAGGTGCATCTCATGTCCTTTCATCCATTGATGCCCGCCCAGGTGAACCGTGATCCCTGCTGCCAATCCAACCAGGATAATTTTGCCGCGTTCCCCGATACACCCGTTGTTCAATTGAATTGCTGTGTATTATTCCGCTGTTGTCTTTAGGATGAGAGCCATGCCCCTATCATCCTTCGCCAAAGAACTGGAGAACGCCGCCGATAGCATCGCCGACATGTCGCGAGGGGATCTTCAGATCATGCTTCGGCGCGCTGCGTTGATGCTCCGGAACGTCGCCGGCCTCCCGCTAGAGCCAGCAACACAGGACGCACTGAACTCCATTGCCGCTGAAATGAAAATCGGCCGGTCGGAGCTCATTCAGATCGTCTTGCGTGAGTGGCTGGAAACGAATGCTTATCTGCCAGTCCGGATGATTGACGAGGAAAGCGAGACCGACGGGAGCGCTTAGCAACATGGCTCGCAAGGGAATGGTCCGCAGAAAAAGGCCCGTGCCTAAGGGACGGGCCAAATACGTTTCGGGAACAATGCCTAGAGCGGTTATTCTCAGCCGCCCATCTTCTTGGCCATGGCACAGAAATCAGCGTGCGACTTGTTGAGCGTGGTGTCGCCGCAGTCTTTCAGCACCGCCTTTTGTTCATCCGGTTTCATGGACATCCATGCGGTCTTGAAATCCGCTTCCGACCTCAAGGTTTTCATGCCGGCATCCGTGAAGAAAGGTGACATCTTTGCAGGATCATCGAGCGCGGAAGTGGTGCTGCTGCCAGCCAGCGCTGAGCCCGTCATCACTGCGAGCGCCATCGCGCCCATCGTAAGCATTTTGATGCTCATTTTTTCCTCCGTTAGTTCTACACGCGCAAATCGCGTGACCTGGGGAAAAAACGTCGGCGTCTGAACTCTGTTCCCGCATCTCGCCGATTTCGCATCGGCAGCCGTCTGACCGCGCTGATGTCGTGGCCGGTGCAGTGAGGAGTCCACCGTGGGGCGACGGACCACTGCGGCCAGCCTAAAGTGCGATCGGCAAACGCGGGCCCATTAACCACCTTCCTGGATAGATTGGACCCCAATGGGGATGCGGGGGGTTTACCTTGCGTGGAAAATCACAAGCACAGATTCTATTGTCATGTTGAGCGCGACGGATTGTGGGGAGTTTGGGATTGCGTCGCCAACAGGCCGGCAAGGTTGGGCGGTGGCGACGTTCGCGGTTGCACTGCCCAAAGGGCTGAAACTGCGGAACACGTCCTCACGAGAATTTACGACGGCGGACTTGATGCCGTCGCTATCCGCATCGCGGTCATTGTCAGTTCTGCGGGTTCGGCCTGATCGATCCCCGGCCGCCAGGCGCTTACCCAGCCTTAGGGGGCAGCACCGGTCCAGTGGTGTTCCACCGGATGAACTCGACCTCTTTCCCGGTGACGTCCCGCACGGCCTTCAATAGCACCTCATGCAGGACGCGCGTCTGCCTGTAGTGGTCGCAATGTGGCGATATGAACGGCTTGATGATGCTTAGGTGCAGCGCTTCCGCTGCCACCAGGAAGCGCTCGATTTCAGCCTGTGATAACTGCTTTGAGGGTTTTGACCTAGCCATTGCGACACCTTTTGAGAGTCGCCCCACCTGAGGACAATATTCCTACCGCGACCGTTCAGTGTAAAGGCTCAAACGTCGAAAAGGTCGTTTGGTCCCACGCCAATTTCGTCAATGATGTCCGGCGTGTTGTTTCGCGGGCTTCCGACCTTCCTGTCGATCGGCCACATCTTCATCAGCTCCGAAGGATATGGCTTCATGAGGTCGCGTGGATCCAGTTCCGGTCCGAGCCAGCGCATGTAATCGGCAGGCGCCAGAATAACCGGCATCCGATCATGGATCGTCGCCATCAACGTATTGGGCTCGCAGGTGACGACAGCGAAGGTCCGGATCAACTCGCCGGTCGCCTTGTCGGCATATTCTTCCCATACTCCAGCCATGGCAAAAGGCTCGTCCTCCGTCATCGCGATAGCGTAAGGCTGCTTTTTCGTGCCCGAACCATCGAGCTTTTGCCATTCGAAATAGCCGTCGACGGGCACCAGGCAACGGCGCGCGGCGTATGCTTTTCGGAACATGCCGTTGCTGGCAATCGTCTCGCACCGCGCATTGACAGGCGGTGGCCGCCCGCCGCCATCGCGCGCCCAGCCGGGAACCAGCCCCCACTTCGCAGAAAGGAAACCGGCCATGCTCGTGGAAAGCTCTTCACGTACAATGATTGGATAGGTCAGGCTGGGCGCGCCATTCCAGACCGGGAACCCGTTGCCCAAACGCTCAACGTCGCCAGGGTGCGCGAACTCGAAGCGCCGCACCATGTCCGGGATGGTCGATTTTACAAAAACGCGTCCACACATTCAGGTCGTCTCATTGACAAGGATCGAGGCCCGCCCAAGATGGGAACGGAGTGAGAACGTATCAAGGTTGTGGTGATGCCGAAGAAGCCAAAGGACGTAATGCTGCCAGCGGTCTCGGGCGTCACAATCGAAATCGATGACCGCGATAATCCCGAGGTCTGCCTTGTCGGGCTATTAACTGCCGAGGGGAAGCGATCCTTCACCCTGAGCGAAAACGGCGCTCGGATGATGGTGAAGGCGTTGCACTCATTTCTCGATCTCCTCGACGGATCTACGTCCGAGACAAAGCCCAAAGGCCCCGCCAACTGAGAACGCAGATATGGTCAATCCGCCCAAGCGACAGGACGATTATCAGGACCGAGCCATCGACTGCCAGGAGGCCATGGAGCCGGGCTTTCAGGCGATTGTCGATTGCATGCTGGAGGCGGGATGGACGCGAGGCGAGACATTGCGGGCGCTGAAACGGCTCATAGCGGCCAACAATATGGCTCAGAAAGAGAACGCTAGGCTGGAAACGCAACTCGCAATTGCGCGGGCCATGTTGCGCGCTGGAAAGCCGATTAAGGTCTGTTGACCTGTTGGGCGTCCCTTGGCCAATGCATCGATTGCCACCGGGTGCATAAACTCTTGCACCGACCTGGGAGGAACATGCGTCCGCAGTCGAAGTTCGGAATGCGCTTGGTAAGGAAATCTCCTTGAAACAGCCAAGCAAGGCCCGCCACTGGCTCCGAGACCCGGTGGCGGGCCACCCGCGATTAATCTTTTTCGTAGGGCTGGAACCTGTTTCTGAAATTGAAGTTGGAAATGTGCTTGGTTGAGATTCCCCTCCTCAAATCCAAGCTCTGGTGCAAGTGCAAGGCCCGCCGCTGTAATTGTGTCCTCAGCGGCGGGCTTACTTCGTCAGGCGCTCCACGGTCTCAATGATCGCCTTGGCCAATGCCTCGCCTTCATAGATCGGTTCTGGGCCATAGTAGCCCGTCACCCATTCCTCGCTAGGCAGCACGCCGGCAGGGCATACCTGCTCGATGGCCATTCGGACGAGCTTCAAGGCTGCACGCTGATCGACTGCCACAGGGGAGTTGGGTTCGACGTTCACATGGTGGAGCGGCCGGGGCGTCATGCCTTAGCCTCGCGGATCGCCCGCAAAGTCGCATGGCGTAGCTTGTCCTCGCGCTTAAGGGTCTTCACTCGTCCGACAAGGCCAGGTTTGATCCATTCGGCGTCTGGCTTGTCGGCTCCCTTCGGTGGCGTGCCTTTCCCCTCCTGCAC
>NZ_RZQT01000093.1:0-22806 GCF_003998485.1 Mesorhizobium sp. M7A.F.Ca.CA.001.04.2.1 | reverse complement strand
ATGCCGAGACGCTCTATCGCGACCTTGCCGGGCAGTTGACCAGTCCAGGCGAACTGGCGCTGCTCGCTGTCCTTGCCGAAAAGCAAGGGAACCATTTCATGGCGCTGAAAATCGGCAAGATCGCCGGGGCGCGCGGCATTGATGTCGGCGCATTGTCGCATCCGCTCGGCGTCATTCCCGATTCGGCCGACATTTCCGGCTCAGGCAAGGCGCTGGCCTATGCGATCGCCCGCCAGGAAAGCGAATTCAACATCGGCGCCGTGTCGAGCGCCGGCGCGCGCGGGCTGCTGCAGCTGATGCCGGGAACCGCAAGGCAATTGGCGAAGAAGGCCGGGCTGCAGTTTTCGCAAACACGGCTGACCACCGATGCCGGCTACAACGCGACGCTTGGTTCGGCCTTCCTCGGCGAACAGCTCGACCGCTTCAACGGCTCCTACGTGCTGACCTTCGCCGGCTACAATGCCGGCCCCAACCGGGCCAGGCAGTGGGTGGGCAGATATGGCGACCCGCGCGGCAAGGACATCGACGCGGTCGTCGACTGGATCGAGCGGATTCCCTACACGGAAACAAGAAGTTACGTTCAGCGCGTGATGGAGAATTACGAGGTCTACAAGATGCGTATTTCCGGCAAATACGACATTGTCGGGGATCTGGTGAACGGGCGGAGTTGAGCCTTTCTGTCCTTCTCCACTTGTGGGAGAAGGCAAGAGCGCCTTTTATTGACCATCCCTGCCCTCGCCTGTAGCTGTCCAGATTGATACAGTGAGGTCGCACATTCCGATGGCAAGCGAGCAGCTTTTTTCCGACTTCTTCTACAGCGCACCGGACGGGTTAAAACTCCATGCGCGCGTCTATGGCGAGGCCAATTCCGGACCCTGGCCGGTTGTCTGCCTGCCTGGCCTGACCCGCAATGCCAGGGATTTTCACGAGCTGGCGCTCTATCTGTCGACGCATGCGGCAACTCCACGAAAGGTCATCGCCTTCGACTACCGCGGGCGCGGGCAGTCAGCTTATGATCCCGACGTCAAAAATTACAATGTCGGCGTGGAGGCCGGCGACATTCTCGCCGGGCTGGCGGCGCTGAACATCGGAGAAGCGGCCTTCATCGGCACCTCGCGCGGGGGATTGATCATCCATGTGCTCGGGACGATGCGGCCATCCGTCCTGAAAGCCATTGTTTTCAACGACATCGGACCGGTGATCGAGACGGCCGGACTTGCCCATATCCAGTCTTATCTCGAGCGCGACCCGGCACCGAAAACCCTCACACAGGCGACCGCCGCCCAGCGCAGCGTGCATGGCGAAGACTTCTCCGCCCTTGCCGGCGCCGATTGGGATCGGATGGTATGGGCTCTCTACCGCGAAACGGATGGTGGGTTGGTGCCGGATTTCGATCCGAAGCTGGTGGATACCGTTGCGAGCCTCGATCTGACGCAGAAGCTGCCTGATCTATGGCCCCAATTCGAGGCGTTGGCCGCCATCCCGTTGCTCGCCATACGTGGCGCCAATTCGAGATTGCTGTCCATAGATACGCTCAAGCAGATGAGAGAGCGCCATTCCATGATGGAGGCGATCACTGTCGAGGGCCAGGGCCACGCGCCGTTCCTCGAGACTGGCAGCCTACCGGGCTACATAGCCGCCTTTCTCGATCAAGCCGAGCGGAAGAAAATCCCGAAGTAAATCCCATGACCAAACAAGGTCACGGGATAGCTACGATAGTATAGGCAGAATTCTTCAGCCTACTTGGCTTTTGAGCTTTTCCGAGTCGCTTTCGGCGACTCCTTTGCCGTGGCTGCCTCGCCCCTCTGTTTTCGCTCTGCCGAAGAAGTCGTCATAACGGGTGATGAAAACACAGAGCCTTCCGTGCTGCCAGCCGGCTGAGTCGATCGAGGTGTCTCCAGCACGATGACACAGCCATCGAGATCGTTGGTGGCCAGATGCGCGTAGCGCATCGTCATCGACAGCGTCTGGTGGCCGAGCCACATCTGCACGCGCCTGATGTCGATGCCGCCCTGGACAAGACGCGAGGCGCAGGTATGGCGCAGTATGTGCGGCACCACCTGATCGTCGGCGCCGAGGCCGACTTCGGCCTTCGCGTCGTTCCAGATGGCACGGAACTGTGCCTGGCTGAGCTTGGTGAACGGTCCTTTTGGCCGGCGACCCTCGGTGGGAGGCAGCTTGATGACCTCCTTGACCCGCTCGGTCATTGGAATGGTGCGGCTGCGGCCGGATTTGGTGATCCAGAAGGAGACGCGATGCTCCTGGATATCGTTCCAGATCAGCCCGAGCGCCTCGCCGAGACGGCATCCGGTGTCGACCAGGAAGACGGAAAGCCTGTAGGCATCCTCGTTGCGGTTCTTGATGGCGGCGAACAGGCGCGCCTCTTCGTCCCTTTCGAGGAAGCGAATCCGACCCGCCCGCTCCTTCTGGCGGCGGAACTCGGGCAGGCTGTGGATATCTCCCATCTTGTGAGCCTTGCGCAGCAGTTTGCTGAGGGCAGCCATCTTTCGATTGATGGTTGCGTTGCTGTTGCCGCGCTGGCGCAAGGTGCCGATAAGGTTGTCCAGGGTACTTTGGTCAAAGGCGCTGAAACGCTCCCCAAGGAGGATCTCGTCTATTTCGCCGATGAACGAGCTGACATTATACTTATGCCGCCCATCATCCCATAATATGTCCCGATATGCTGAAAAAAGATCTCCGACCCGATGCGATTTTACTTCTCTAATCTTGTTGTAGGTGTATCGAATCTTCGGACTTTGAGAAGAAAACATCGAAAAATGATCAGAGGACTCGCCCTCTTGAATCGCTTCGTTCGTCATCATTTGCCACACCCCCGAGTGGGATAGGTCAGCCCTACCCGCTTGGAAGCGTCCTTTCAAGAGATTTTAATCACGCAGTTGTGATTTCATCCGCCCATCAGCGGATCCCACGAAACCACCCCACGGATTTATTCAGCTACCGTTACCCCCATCCTTCCGTTTGCCTTAATCCAGTCACGAAACAAAAACAGCCCGGGCGTTTGCGCGCCCGGGCTGGATTTCACCTGTAAGGAACCAGCCCTTAGAACGAGCGCTGGAAGCGGAGCACGCCGCCGATGCCGTCGTAGCTTTCGTGCCAGTCGCTATCAGCGGCGTTCACGTAGTCAACTTCGCCGGTGATGGTGAAGCCGGGAACGATGTCGTAGGCAATGTTGGCCGCGAGGCCGAACTTCTTGCCGTCGTCATAAGAGGCCTGCACGTTAAACGAGGTCTTCTCGTTGAACTTGTAGCTGCCACCACCCCAGATCGCCCAGCTTCCGTCCCACAGCTTGAAGAAGTTGTGGCCCGTGTTCGGATCCAGGAAGTCGTCGTCACTTCCGTAGCCGGCCATCAAGAACAGCGACAGTTCGTTGGTAGCGTTCACATCCAAGCGAGCCTTGCCGGCCCATGCTTCGTAGTTGCTGTCATAAGCAGCAACCGCGGTGATGGCGCCCCAGCCCTGCGTGTACTTCACACCGCCGACGACATGCGGAACGTAGCTATCGATCGTATCGTCGCCAGACCCTTCTTCGAGCGAGACCACCGCCGAGAAGCCGTTGCCAGCATCGAAGTAGTACTGGATGACATTGGTGTCGAACGTGCCGTAGGGAACCAGCGTATCCTGGATGACGTTGCCGGCGTAACCGACGAACGTATCGAAGGCCGATTCGTCTTTACCAACGCGGAGACCACCAAGCTGAATCCAGGCGAAGTTCAGCGAGATGCCCGAATTGCGAGCCTGCCAGTTGTCTGGATCCGTCGGGCCGTCGGTAGCATAGTCACCTGACGTGTTGCCGAAGTTGAAGCGCGTCTCGGTGTAGGTCTTCAAGGTGCCGAGTTCGGTTTCCTGGCCGGTCCAGGTCTTCAGCGTGAAGCGAGCCTGCTTCCAATAAGTGTCGTTGGTGTCGCCAGCGTCCAAGTGATCCGGAACGTTGTTGACGCCGTCGAATGAAGCCGCATCGCCCACGCCGATGTCATAACGGACATAGCCGCCGATGCGCAGGCAGGTCTCGGTGCCGGGGATGTAGAAGTAGCCAGCGCCGTAGACGTCGCAAATCTTGACGTATTCAGCGGGTTCCGGCTCGGCGACGACGACGGCGTCGGCGGCGCGCGCACCGGAAACTGCGATCAGGGCCGCAGCGGAGCCGAGAAGAAGGCTCTTGATGTTCATTTTCTGACCTCCAGTCAAAAGTTAAAAAACGGGTCTGGGTATTCTTTGCTGAAGGACAGCGTTCCCTGCCCCATCCCCACTACCGAAAAAGATGCGCACCGCGCCGCTCCTTCGAAATCGACATTACTCATGGGACGGCGGCGTTCAACCACGATCGTACCGGTGAAAGGGCTGCCTGGCTGCTATCCCCTGGCGTTGTTGCACAAATGACACGATTTGGCCTCACTCAGAAACCTCTCGTTAACCATCAGGCCACTGCAACCCCTTGTTTGCCGGCGAATCCGGCGATGGACCGACGGAATCATGGCGAGTTCCCGAGTCGCTAGCCAGAAACAACCGCAGAACCGCCACATCCATGGAAGATCGCGGTTCGGCGCCTTCTTATTTTTGCATATAATGATGCGGGCTTGTTGATTGTGCCGGCGCTTTTCTTTATCCACCGGCGCAACGGAGAGGTGGCCGAGTGGTCGAAGGCGCTCCCCTGCTAAGGGAGTAGAGGTCAAAAGCTTCTCGTGGGTTCGAATCCCATCCTCTCCGCCACCCTACGCCCTGCGGGCTTCGGGTGGCAGGCCACCCGGAACCGCATTTTGGGCGTAGGAGTGTCGCCCGAAGCTACGAAGTAGCGTAGGGGGACCATGTGGTACGTCTACTTCCTGCAGCTCCATAACGGCGATATCTATGTCGGGTCGACAAACGACCTTCGACGCCGTTTCGAATCGCATCGTTTGGGCCAGGTGACTTCCACCAAGGCTTATCTGCCCGCAGCCTTGAAGACCTATATCGCGGTCGAAACCGAGGCCAACGCACGGCAACTCGAGCGATATTTCAAGAGCGGATCGGGCAAGGCTTTCGCGAGCAAACGGTTTTGGCGAACAGAGCCCCGCTGAAGGCCTTTTTCCCTATCCATCTGAAATAGAAAGAAAAAATGCCCTGAGAGCTGGGTTTTTGCGACCTCCGCACTCGATTCTGACTGGAGGTCAGAAAATGAACATCAAGAGCCTTCTTCTCGGCTCCGCTGCGGCCCTGATCGCAGTTTCCGGTGCGCGCGCCGCCGACGCCGTCGTCGTCGCCGAGCCGGAACCCGCTGAATACGTCAAGATTTGCGACGTCTACGGCGCTGGCTACTTCTACATCCCCGGCACCGAAACCTGCCTGCGCATCGGCGGCTATGTCCGCTATGACGTCGGCGTGGGCGACGGCGGCTCGTTTGACGGCGTCAACCATGTTACGGATCACCAGCACGGCGACGACGACTCGACCTACTGGAAGAACACCCGCTTCACGTTGAAGACCTGGACCGGCCAGGAAACCGAGCTCGGCACGTTGAAGACCTACACCGAATACCGCATCAATTTCGGCAACAGCTACGGCGACTATGACGACGGGCACACTATCGCTGCCAATGGAGCGGGTGGTTGGCAGGCTCGAAACAAGGGCAGCGCCCTGGAATTCGCCTGGATCCAGCTCGGCGGTCTGCGCGTCGGTGCTGACGAATCGGCCTTCGATACGTTCATCGGCTACGCCGGCAACGTCATCAACGACACGATCGTGCCCTACGGCAATTTCCAGACCAACGTGATCCAGTACTACTTCGATGCAGGCAACGGTCTCTCGGCCGTGGTTTCGCTCGAAGAAGGTTCCGGTGAGGTTGGCACCATCGACAGCTATGTTCCGCATGTCGTCGGCGGTCTGAAGTACACGCAGGGCTGGGGCGCCATCACTGGTGTTGTGTCGTATGACAGCAACTACGAGGAAGTCGCCGGCAAGGTTCGCCTGGACGTGAACGCCACCAACGAACTGTCGCTGTTCTTGATGGCCGGCTACGGCACCGACGACAACCTCAACGATCATACCAACAACATCGACGCGCTCGGCCGCGGCTTCTACAAGCAGTGGGGCGGCAACTGGGCTCTGTGGGGCGGTGGCACCTACAAGTTCAACGAGAAGACCTCGTTCAACCTGCAGGCGTCGTATGACGACTGGAAGGATATCGGCGTCGCGGCGAACGTCGCCTACACCGTTGTTCCTGGCCTCACGGTCACGGCCGAAGTCGATTGGCAGCAGGTCGGTCAAAAAGCCTTCGACAACGACTCCGCCTGGGTCCTGGCAACCAAGAAGAACAACGTCGGCGGTCTCCTCCGCTTCCAGCGCGATTTCTAATCAATTTCGCCTTGTCGAAATCGAAACCCGGCGGGCGACCGCCGGGTTTTTTCATGCCGGGTTTTCATTGGCTCACCAAAATGCGGCGACGCCGCCCCCGAGACCGAGCCCCTGCACTTCTTGAAGGTTGCGAGCGGACAATAGCCAGCTGACGAAGCCGAGCCCTGACAGTTCCGGCAATCGGGTCTATTCGCCAGTCCCCCAGCGCCGGAGCTTTCGCGGCTGGATCAATTCCCAGCCAAATCACCCAAGCCATCGATCAGCGGTTGGATTGCGCTGCCATAGTTCTTCCAGCGACTGACGGACGAGGTGTAGATCGGTTGTCGAACCTGCCAGCGGCTAAACGTGTTCACCGCACCGCCCTTGTCAAAGAATCGCAGGCAGGCGTCGTCCCATGGCAGTCCCAGATGGTCGATCAGGCGGCGCGATTGGCCTTCCTGGTCGGAGACCATGTCCTCATAGCGGTTCTGCAGGATTTGCCCTGGAAAAATCTTGCCCCAATGACCCATAAGCCGGTCGTACTCGCGATAATACAGTCCGAGCGTATGGAGGTCGGCGTTGTAGATATTGTCCTCGTTGAAACTCAGGAAATAGCACGAGATGCAATTGTCGATGGCATCGCGACGGCAGTGAATGATTTGTGCCTTGGGAAACAGGATCCTTATAAGGCCGATAAGCTCAAAATTATGCGGCAGCTTGTCGACTATCCGCCGCGCGTCGGGCGATCGTTGCCTGATATGGGCGAGATATTCATCGGCCAGGGACTTCGACTGTTCAACAGTCATGTCCAGGATAGATCTACGCAATTCCTCCGGCGAGCGCGTTTTCGGCGCCAGCCTGTTTGTGATGCGCCGGAGCTTTGTCAACTCGCCGGCTCCATGCACGTCGGGATGGCTAGCAAGGATCTGCTCGGTCAAAGTGGTGCCTGAACGCGGCATGCCAAGCACGAAAACAGGCACGTCCGATGTGCTTCCATGACCTGCCTTGGCGGCCAGCATCCGGGGGTCGAACAGTTCGATCATGAAATCGACGCTGCGCCGATAGGAGTCCATGTCGAAGCGGCGGGTTGACAGTTCCTTTGCCTGGCGGAAATGGCCGATCGCCCCGTCGTAGCGCCCGATATCGTTCAGTATTTTCCCGGCCGCATGGTGGAACTGCTGTGTGCTTTTCCTGTCGAGTCCCGGATTTTTCAACTCGGTCAGAATGGATTTCAATTCCGCCGGCTCTTCAGCGAATTTTCGGATGCTGGCCAGGCCGTTGTAGGCGGCCGCGATATCCTGACGGTGGCCGATCGCCTCCTTCATATATCTCGCCGCCTCGTCCATCCGACCGAGGCTTACAAGCGCATTGGCCAGTCCCATTCGAATGGCGGAACGGCCGCTGTCGATTTCAAGCGCTTTCTCATAAAGCGGCACCGCAGCGTCGGCCTTGCCGAATTCGGTGTAGGCGCGGCCAAGGGCGCAAAGCGCCTCCACCCAGCCGGCTTTCAACTGGCAGGCAACCTCAAAATGCCGGATCGCATCGGAATGTTCGCCGACCTTCAAATAGGTTTCACCCAGCGTCAGGTGATAGTGCGGATTTTGAGGTGCTTCCCTCACGGCCCTCTCAAAACATCGAATGGCCATCTCGTCATCCAGATCGAGCGCAAAGGTGCCCAGCAAGTACAAAGCAAGAGGATGTCGGGGATTGCGCGCCAATACGCGCTGGCAAAGCGCCTCTGCCTCCGCCAACCGATCTGCCCGCTGAAGGTTGAGGGCCTGCCTGAGCAGTGCGTCATCTGCCTGCGCGCGCGGCACTGGTTTCGCGGTCGGTTGCACGATTTTCTGCTGAGAGATTTTGGGGCCAGCAGGGCCCTTGAGATGCTTGGACCAGGCTGGTGGCAATCGATTGCTCATGGTGTCTGGCTAACAAAAAGAGCCACAGGAATCCAGCGTTCTGACCTGCCTCGCGGCAACGTGCACTAACCAAACAGGATTCTAGAGGGCAGTTTCAAAGCGAGCTAACGCGGCTCGTCCTGGCATCTCGGGCAGTGCCGTTTGTCGCCTCAAAGCACGGAGCACGATAGCGGGCCGCGCTTTCGCCCTTACTGGCGCCAACGAAAACAGCTCGAATACGGTACAGATTAATCAGAGTTCGGCCAGATCGCCGAGGGCCTCTATCAGCGGCCGAATCCTGCCTTCATAATTTTTCCAGCGCTTGATCGACGAGCCATAGATCGGCTGGCGTACCTGCCAGCGGCTCAGCGTCCTGACGGAGCCGGCCTTGTCGAAGAAGCGGAGGCAGGCGTCATCCCATTCGAGCCCAAGATGATCGATCAGGCGGCGGGATTGTCCTTCCTGGCTGGAAACAAGATCTTCGTATCGGTTCTCAAGAATCCGCCCAGGCAACACCGTATGCCAATGACGCATTAATCGGTCATACTCCCGATAGTATAGTCCAAGACACGTTAAATCGCTGATGTAAGCGTGATTTTTATTCAGGTTGGAGAATAACAGCGATAAACAATTATCAACAGCATCCCGCCGGCAATGGATAATGCGAGCGTTCGGGAAGAGGATTGCGATAAGGCCAATAGCCTCGAAATTGTGCGGCATCTTATCGATAATTCGCGCCGCGGAGGGCGCATAAAGACGCAGGTTGGCGAGGTAGTCCTCGGCAAAAGTCCGGGATTGCTGGATCGTCATCGACCGGAGGTTTTTTCCAAAGGGCTCTTCCGATGTCTTCGTCAGACCGCTGGCTGCCGCTATACGTCTCAGCTTGGTGAGTTCGCCGGCTCCATGGACATCCGGATGACTGGAGCAGATTTGCTCGGTAAGCGTCGTGCCTGAGCGTGGCATTCCCAAGACGAATACGGGGGTTTCGGACGGATCGCCATACTTCGCCGCGCTCGTCAAAAACTCCGCGCTGAACAGCCGGATGATGGAATCAACACGCCTGCGGTAGAGTTCGATTTCAAAATCGTCGTGGGGCTTAACAGCCTTCGCCCTCAGAAAATGGTCCATCGCTTCATCATAGCGGCCAAGATCATTCAGGATCTTGCCTGCCGCAAGATGAAGGGCATATGGTTGGTCGTCCGAGGCTGCCGGGTTGGAAATTTCACCGAGAATCTGTTTGAGTTCCGGCGGCTCCTCGGAGAATTTGTGGATGTTAACAAGAGCCTGATAGGCATCCGCAACGTCAACTCGACGGTCTATGGTCTCTTTGAGATAGCTGGTCGCCTCGTCCATACGTCCAAGGTTGATAAGGACGCTCGCCAGGCCCATTCGGACCGTCGGGTGGTCTCGATTGATTCCGAGTGCCTTCTCATAGACCGACAAGGCGATATCTGCCTTGTCAAACTTTCCATAAGCATCTCCTAGTCCACGGAGAGCTTCTACCAGATCGGGCTTCAGTTCACAGGCGCGCTGCAGATGCCTAATCGCTGGAGGATAGTCACCGATCTTCAAATAGGCTTCGCCCAGACTAAGTTGATAATAAGGATTGTTGGGCTCCTGGTCGGCCGCCCGAGCAAAATACCTAATTGCCAACTCGTTGTCGACACCAAGCCCGAGCGTGCCGAGTATGTAGAGGGCCAATGCGTGGTTAGGCTTGCGGGTCAGAACGCGATGGCATAGCTCCTCTGCTTCAGGAAGCCGCTTGGCCTGCTGAAACTGGAGCGCCTGCCTCAGCAGCATGTCGTCGTTCACCGCAGGCGGCTGCGGTTTCGCTTTCGGCTGCGCGGTCTTCGGCTGCGCGGTCTTCGGCTGCACGATTTTCGGCGGCGCGATTGTCGGCCCGGTCTGTGCCTTCAGATGCTTGGACCAGGCTGGTGGCAATCGATTGCTCATCACGTGTCGCTAGCAAAAAGGGACGAAAGAATCCAGCGCTACGGATCTGCCCGGCGGCAACTTGCACCGACCCATCCGGCGCGCTAGCAAGAAGGCCCTTTCAAGCGAGCTTCCGCCATGCACCAGCGCCCTCCCCTCATGCCGCTCATCGCAGCGCTTCCCTCGACGGTGCCGTTTGTCGGCCCCGAAGCACAGGAGCGCGAGCGTGGCCGCGCTTTTCGCGCCCGCATCGGCGCCAATGAGAGCAGCTTTGGTCCCTCGCCGCGCGTCATCGCCCGCATGGCCGAGATCGCCGGCGACATGTGGATGTATTGCGATCCCGACAATCACGATCTGAAGGTGGCGGCGGCCGCGCATCACGGCGTAAAGACAGAGAACGTCGTTGTCGGCGAAGGCATAGATGGCCTGCTCGCTCTGGTGGCACGCATGTATGTGGCACCCGGCGATGCTGTGGTCACCTCGCTCGGCGCTTATCCGACCTTCAACTTCCACATTGCCGGTGTCGGCGGGCGACTGGTGACGGTCCCTTACGAGAACGACAAGGAAAGCCTGGACGGCCTGCTGGCGGCGGTGCGCAGGGACAAGGCGCCGCTGGTCTATCTCTCCAACCCCGACAATCCGATGGGTAGCTGGTGGGAGGCGAGCGAGATCATCCGCTTCATCGAGGCGCTGCCGCAAACCACCATGCTGGTGCTCGACGAGGCCTATGGCGAACTCGGACCGGCCTCGGCGCTGCCGCCGATCGATATCTCCAGGCCAAACGTCATCCGCATGCGCACCTTCTCGAAGGCCTACGGGCTGGCGGGCATACGCTGCGGCTATGCGATCGCTGAGGCCCAGGTGATCCGCGACTTCGAGAAGATCCGCAACCACTACGGCGTCAGCCGCATGGCGCAGATCGCCGGCGTCGAGGCGCTCGCCGATCAGGACTATCTGCAAAGCGTGGTGGCGCGGGTCGCGGCCGGCCGCCGACGCATCGCCGGCATTGCCGAAGCGAACGGGCTGAAGCCACTGGCGTCGGCGACCAATTTCGTCACCATCGATTGCTGCGGCGATGGCCCCTTCGCACTGAAAGTTCTGCAAGGCCTGCTGTCACGCGACGTCTTCATCCGCAAGCCGATGGTGCCACGGCTCGACCGCTGCATCCGGGTCAGCGTCGGCCTCGATCACGAGCTCGACATTTTTGCCGAGGAACTTCCCGGTGCTTTGGCGGCGGCGCGGGGCAATTAGGATACCGCTGGCGCGCAACCAGCAGCAAAAGCCGCCTACAAATCCATTTCCCAGGTCTGGCCGGTCAGATCCTTGCCGAAGCTGCGGTGGTGCTCCTGCGAGACCAGCCTGAAGCCGGCACGTTCGTAGATCGCGCGCGCCGCAACGAGGATGTCGTTGGTCCACAGAACCAGCTTGGTGTAGCCGCAAGCCCGGGCCTGGTTCACGCATTCCGCGACCAGTCGTTTGCCGATGCCGAGGCCGCGCGCCGACGCCTCGACATGCAGCATTCTCAGCTTTGCCACCTTGTCGTCCTGATGGACCAGGAACACGGCACCGACCGACTGACCGCCGCGCTCGGCGATCCAGCAGAAATCGCGGCCAGGCACGAAGTTGCGAATGAAATCGGCGCCGATCTCGGCGAGCATGGCCTCGAACTCGATCGTCCAGCCATATTCCTCGGCATAAAGTTGGGCCTGGCGCTGCACGACCCAGCCGACATCGCCGACGCGATGCGGCCGCAACGTCACCTCGCCGCTTTCACGGGTGGGATCGCCCAGCAACTCCCCCGCCTTGCGCAAGGCGCTGCGCAGTTCATGCAACCTGTCGTCGGGTACGCTTTCGATCAGCCGCGCCGTGTCCCGATCGGCCGCCGCCTGCAGCCTGGCAAGCGCTGCCTCGCCCCTTGCGGTCAGCGAGAGGACCCTTCGGCGCCGGTCAGCCGGGTCCGTTCTGGCCTCGGTCAGCCCCTGGCCCGCGAACTTGCGCAGGATCCGCGTCAGATAGGCGGCATCGACACGCAACTGTCTCGATATTTCGGAGGCCGCCGGGCCATTCTCCAGCCGAAAAGCCCCAACCAGGAAACCTCGCTCGCCGGCGATTTCGGCGGAAGCCGGGTTGCTGCGGTGACCCAGTTCGAACAGCACGCGCGCCTCGGTCAAAGTGAATGCACTTTGTGTCAGCGTCTCGTCGAGAAGGCCGACAGTGCGCGTGTAGAAGCGATTGAAGCGCCGGACATCGGCCACCAATGCGTTGCGTTCGTCCAACATTTGCGGCCAGCTCCTAATAAAGCAGTTCCATTTTCCTAAATTAGTGGACTGAGTCAATTAAATTCAAGGCCAGAAGGCCAGCTAAAGCCGGAAGGCCCAGCTATTGCGTCCGCGCGCAGGTTGCATTCCTCAGGCCGTGCGCCAGATTCAACGAGACAGGCTTGGAGAGATTCATGGCTGGTCATCGCAGGAAAGTGCACGCACGCGTCTACGGTAACGTGCAAGGCGTCGGCTTCAGAGCCTGGGCCCGGGATGAGGCCACGGGCCTTGGTCTTGCGGGCTGGGTTTGCAATGAAGCGGATGCGTCCGTAACGGCCGAGATCGCAGGCCTCGATGAGGCGGTCTCGACAATGATCGAGCGCCTCTGGAAAGGGCCGGCCGGGGCTTTGGTTTCCAAGGTCGACGTCGAGGAGTTGGAGGCAGAAAACGCCTCTGTTGGGTTCAGGATCGTGGCATGAAGGCGGATTTGGATTGAGCGCCTTGAATTAATTAAACGTTCGTTTTATTATTGCTCCGCAGAGGAGCTGACATGGCACGCACCGCCGGGTCTGATGGCGAAAAGACCGAAGCGACCATTCGTGAGGCGGCGGTCAATCTGATCGCGCGTTTTGGCTACGAGGCGATGTCGATGCGACAGCTCGCCGCCGAGGTCGGCGTACAGGCGGCCGCGCTCTACCGCTACTTTCCGACCAAGGAAGAGCTTCTGTTCACGCTGATGCGCGAGCACATGGAAGGTTTGACCGAAGCGTGGGAAACAGCTCGCCCGGTTAATGCGGATCCCGTGCAGCGGCTTTCGGCCTATGTCGAAAACCACATCACTTTCCACATCGAGCGACGGCACGCCACGCATGTGTCGAACATGGAATTGCGCAGCCTGTCGCCGGAAAGGCTGACGCAGATCCTGCGCATGCGCACTGCCTACGAGAAGGAGCTGCGCACCATCCTGCGCGACGGCGCCGAGACGGGCGCCTTCAGCATCGACGACACCGGACTGACCGCCATGGCGCTGATCCAGATGATGACCGGCGTCATCGTCTGGTTTCGGCCGGGCGAACGGCTGTCGATCGGCGAAGTGACCACGAGATATCTTTCAATGACAATGCGGCTCGTCGGCGCGAAGATCGACGCCTACAGCGCCGCGCGTCCCTTCGGACGCGCAAAGGACGCTGCAGCATTTTGATTCGCGCATGATCCCTTTCCGAAAATCAAAGTCGATTTTCGGGGTCATGCGCAGGGAGGAGAAAAATGTACACCAACACGCTCAGCTTCGGGCATGACGAGGAGATCGAGGCGCTGCGCGACATGGTGCGGCGCTTTGCCCAGGACCGGATCGCGCCGATCGCCGCCGACATCGATCGCTCGAATGAATTCCCGGTGCATCTGTGGGGCGAACTCGGTGCGCTCGGCCTGCTCGGCATCACCGCCGACCCCGATTTCGGCGGCAGCGGCATGGGCTATCTCGCCCATGTGATCGCCGTCGAGGAGATTTCGCGCGCTTCGGCCTCGGTCGGCCTCTCCTACGGTGCCCACTCCAACCTCTGCGTCAACCAGATCAACCGCTGGGCGACGCCGGCGCAGAAGGAAAAATTCCTGCCGCCACTGTGCTCGGGCGAGCGAGTCGGCGCGCTGGCGATGTCGGAATCCGGCGCCGGCTCGGACGTCGTCTCGCTGAAGCTGCGCGCCGAAAAGCGCAATGATCGCTACGTGCTCAACGGCACCAAGATGTGGATCACCAACGGGCCGGACGCCGAGACGCTGGTGGTCTATGCCAAGACCGATCCGGACCAGAAATCGCGCGGCATCACCGCCTTCATCGTCGAGAAGGCTTTTGCCGGATTTTCCGTGGCGCAAAAGCTCGACAAGCTCGGCATGCGCGGCTCCAACACCGGCGAGCTGGTGTTTAGGGATGTCGAGGTGCCCTTCGACAACGTGCTGCATGAGGAAGGGCGCGGCGTCGAAGTGCTGATGTCTGGCCTAGACTATGAGCGCACGGTGCTTGCCGGCGGCCCGATCGGCCTGATGGCGGCGTGCCTCGACGTGGCAATCCCCTATGTGCATGAGCGCAAGCAGTTCGGACAGGCGATCGGCGAGTTCCAACTGGTGCAGGGCAAGCTGGCCGACATGTACACGACGCTGAATGCCGCGCGCGCCTATGTCTATGCCGTCGCCGCCGCCTGCGATCGTGGCCAGACGACGCGAAAAGATGCCGCCGGCTGCGTGCTGTTTGCCGCCGAGAAGGCGACGCTGATGGCGCTCGACGCCATTCAGCTGCTTGGCGGCAACGGCTACATCAACGACTATCCAACCGGCCGCCTGTTGCGCGACGCCAAGCTCTACGAGATCGGCGCCGGCACCAGCGAAATCCGCCGCTGGCTGATCGGCCGCGAGATCATGGCGGAGGGGGTGTAGGTATGGCCACGTTGCAAACCCAGATCTCCCCCTCCTCCGAAACCTTCCGTGCCAATGCCGAGCGCATGCGGGCGCTGGTCGCCGACATTGCGGAGAAGGCTGCCACCGTCGAGCTCGGCGGTTCGGAGGAAGCGCGTGAGCGCCATGTCTCGCGCGGCAAGCTTCTGCCGCGCGAGCGCCTTGCGCAATTGCTGGATGTCGGCTCACCCTTCCTCGAGATCGGCCAGTTCGCGGCATGGTCGATGTATGGCGAGGAGATCTCTTCGGCCGGCATGATCGCCGGCATCGGCCGCGTCGAAGGCACCGAGGTGATGGTCGTCGTCAACGACGCCACCGTGAAGGGCGGCACCTATTATCCGCTGACCGTGAAGAAGCATTTGCGGGCGCAGGAGATCGCGCTGCAGAACAATCTTCCCTGCATCTACCTCGTCGACAGCGGCGGCGCCAATCTGCCCAACCAGGACGAGGTGTTTCCCGACCGCGAGCATTTCGGCCGCATCTTCTACAACCAGGCCAACATGTCGGCATCAGGCATTCCGCAGATCGCCTGCGTCATGGGTTCGTGCACGGCGGGCGGCGCCTATGTGCCGGCGATGTCCGACGAGACGATCATGGTGCGCAATCAGGCAACCATCTTCCTCGGCGGCCCGCCGCTGGTGAAGGCGGCGACGGGCGAGGATGTCAGTGCCGAGGATCTCGGCGGTGCGGATGTGCACACCAGGCTTTCCGGTGTTGCCGACCACTATGCGCTGGACGACGACCATGCCCTCGCCATCTGCCGGCGCATCGTCAAGAACCTGAATCGGAACAAGACTGTAAGCCTGAACTCTAGGAGAGCGATTCCGCCGCTTCATCCGGCGGATGAACTTTATGGCATCGTGCCGACCGACCTGCGCCAGCCCTATGACGCGCGCGAGGTCATCGCGCGCGTCGTCGACGGTTCCGAATTCGACGAGTTCAAGCAGAATTACGGCACCACGCTGATCACCGGCTTTGCCCATCTCCATGGCATGCCGGTCGGCATCATCGCCAACAACGGCGTGCTGTTTTCCGAAAGCGCGCTGAAGGGCGCGCACTTCATCGAACTGTGCTGCCAGCGCAAAATTCCATTGGTCTTCCTGCAGAACATCACCGGCTTCATGGTCGGTCGAAAATATGAAGCAGGCGGCATCGCCAAGGATGGCGCCAAGCTGGTGATGGCGGTTGCCACCGCCAGGGTGCCGAAGGTGACTGTCATCATCGGCGGTTCGTTCGGCGCCGGCAATTACGGCATGTGCGGCCGCGCCTATTCACCGCGCTTCCTGTGGATGTGGCCGAACGCCCGCATCTCGGTGATGGGCGGCGAACAGGCGGCAACGGTGCTTGCCATGGTCAAACGCGAAGGCATCGAGCGCAAGGGCGGAGAATGGAGCGCCGAGGAAGAGGCGAAATTCAAGAAGCCTGTCCTGATGAAATACGAGCATGAGGGCCATCCGCTCTATTCGTCCGCACGCCTCTGGGACGACGGTATCATCGATCCTGCAAAGACGCGCGACGTGCTGGCGCTCAGCCTGTCGGCCGCGCTCAACGCCGAAATCGAGGACACGCGCTTTGGCGTGTTTCGGATGTGAGAATGGACGGTCAACTTCGACAGCCAAACGGCGGAACTATACCGGCAGGCCGTTGCTGCCGTGTGAAAAGGCTGAACTGTATGGACCAAGCGATTCGCCAGTATAGGCGGCTTCGAATCTCAAACAGTGAACTGGCGGGGGGGCAAAATATTCGCTACTGTTTATCCAGCATGGGGCCATGGGGACGGGCTGGAAATGAAACTGAAATATTGCCAGGGGACGGCTGCTTCGATACTTTCCGCATTTCTAATATTAACGGCGACCGGCATCAGCTCGGCGGAATCGCTCGCAGGACGCAAGGGAGACGTGCGTTTTCCGCCGACCTTGGGTTCAGGCGAATGCAACGTTGCCTACAAGGGTTACGTCGCGGCGAGCGGCCATTCGGCCTACGCCACAACCTTTTATTCGCGCGTTGTCGACCTCTACATCATCTGCGGGACGAAGCTCAACGCGCCGTCCCAGAAGGCGGCGGAAGAGACGGCGCTGCGCAATTGCCAGGCCGGCTTGACACGGTGGAAGCTCAAGACCGCGAGTGGCGGCTGCGCAATCTCGTCATCGAAATAAGCAACCGGCCGAGACTTTTTTGCGAATGGGGGAAGCAGAATGAAATCCGGGACCTGCAAACGAGCAGCCACCCCCATAGTGGCAGGCTTGCTGATGGTGGCGGCCTCCACCGCTGCCATGGCCGGATCGCTGGCAGGCAGCAAGGGCGACGTGCGCTACCCGGTGACCATTCCTATAGGAACCACCGGGGGCTGCGGGAAGGCCTATGCAGCGTATCTCGCAGCCGCAGGCCATTCGGCTTTCGCGGCGACGCCAATCGTTCCGGCGACCGAGTACTTCGTTTGCGGCGTGAAGCTGAATGCATCGTCACAAAAGGCGGCGGCGGAACTGGCACTGAAATCCTGTCAGGCCAGCAAAAGCAAATACAAGGTTACCGTCGCCGGCGCCTGCAGCATCGCCGCGTCCAAATAGACCGGAAAGCGCCCGGTTTTTCTCCTTGGGGAAGACAAAATGAAATCCACGAATTCCAAGCGAACAGCCATGGCGATATTGGCTGTATTGCTGGTGTTCGCAGCATCCGGAGCGGGCATGGCCGGCTCACTGGCGGGAAGCGAGGGAGACAAGCGTTTCCCGCCGTACCTGCCGCGAAATCCCAAGGATCCCTGCACCAAGGCCTACAAGGCCTATGTCGCGGCCGGTGGCCATTCAGCGTACGCAACCACTCCCTACGCACGGATAATGTCGTCGTACATAGTTTGCGGCGGCCACCTCAACGCACCATCTCAAAAGACGGCCGAAGAGTTGGCGATGAAATCCTGTCAGTCCACCCGCGGCCACTACAAAGTCACGACCGGCGGCAGTTGCGAGATCGCGGCCTCGAAGTAGGTACAGCCGACCGCAAGGTAGAGCACTTCCCTGGTAAGGGAGAGGTTTACTCCGAGGGCTTAAAAGGCTCGCGGGACAGCACCCCCCTCTGTCCTGCCGGACAGAGGGGGGTGTTCAAGCGCCATGCTTCCCATGGACTTCGAACCTTACATGCGGAGGCTCCATGTTCGCCAAGATCCTGATCGCCAACCGCGGCGAGATCGCTTGCCGTGTCATCCGTACGGCTCGGAAGCTGGGCGTGCGTACCGTCGCCATCTATTCGGATGCCGACGCAAAATCCCTGCATGTCGAGATGGCCGACGAGGCGGTGCATATCGGCGCCTCGCCCGTCGGCGAAAGCTATCTGCGCGGCGACAAGATCATCGCGGCGGCCCTGGCAACGGGTGCGCAAGCCATTCATCCCGGCTACGGCTTCCTGTCGGAAACTCCCGATTTCGTCGACCAGGTGACAGCGGCGGGGCTTATTTTCGTCGGCCCATCCGCGGCCTCTATCCGTGCCATGGGGCTGAAGGACGCCGCCAAGCGGCTGATGGAAAAGGCCGGCGTGCCGGTCGTGCCGGGCTATCATGGCGAGGCGCAGGAGATCGTGCTGCTTGCCTCCAAGGCGCGCGAGATCGGCTATCCAGTGCTGATCAAGGCGCGCGCTGGCGGCGGCGGCAAGGGCATGCGCCGGGTCGAGCATCCCGATGAGTTTTCCGAGGCGCTGTCCAGCGCACGGCGCGAGGCGAAAGCCGCGTTCGGCGACGACCGTGTGCTGGTCGAAAAATATGTCGACAAGCCGCGCCATATCGAAGTGCAGGTCTTCGGCGACAATTTGGGCAATGTCGTGCATCTCTACGAGCGCGACTGCTCAGCGCAGCGCCGCCACCAGAAGGTGATCGAGGAATCGCCGGCGCCCGGCATGACGCCCGCTTTGCGCAAGGCGATGACGGAGGCGGCAGTGAAGGCCGCCAAGGCGATCAATTATTCAGGCGCCGGTACCATCGAGTTCATCGTCGATGCCTCGCAGGGCCTGAAGGCTGACCGCTTCTGGTTCATGGAGATGAACACCCGTCTGCAGGTCGAGCACCCGGTCACCGAAATGGTCACCGGCACCGACCTGGTCGAGTGGCAGTTGCGGGTCGCGTCAGGCGAAAAGCTGCCCAAGACGCAAAGCGAGATCGCGCTCGTCGGCCATGCCTTCGAGGCGCGCATCTATGCCGAGGACGCGGCAAAAGGGTTCCTGCCGGCGACCGGTACGCTGCATCATCTGAAATTTCCGGATGCGGCCCCGCAAGGCGCCACGATGCGCATCGAGACTGGCGTGCGAGCGGGTGACGCCATCTCGCCCTATTACGACCCGATGATTGCCAAGCTGGTCGTCCACGCAACGGACAGGCAGGCGGCTCTCGAAGCTCTCGGTGCAGTGCTGTCGCGAACCGAGGTCGCCGGCTCGACCGTCAACACCGCCTTTCTTGCCGCTCTCGCCGCCGATCCGGATTTCGCCGCAGGCGATGTCGACACCAGCCTGATCGCCAGGCACCAGACGGCGCTGACCGAGGTCGCGCCGCCGACTGGCGAAACCATCGCTGCCGCGGCCGTTGCGGCCTCCGGCGCCGGAGTATCGCCGTCACCCAACGATCCGTGGTCGTCGCTTGCCGGTTATGCGCATTTCCACAGCGTGGCGCGACGCACACGATTGAAGTTTGGCGAAGACGAAATCGTGGCGAAAGTTTCGGTGCGGCATGACGGGCGGTTCCAGGTGACGCTGGACAAGCCCTATGACGACACCAATTCGCGTGATTTTCGCTCAACACCACGCCTCGCCCGCTGGCCAGGCCACATCACCGTGTTCGAAGGCGCCGTCGGCTACACCTTTACGGTGCCGGACCCGCTGGCACGGGCCGACGAGGCAGCGGCGGGTTCAGGCAGCCTGCGCGCGCCGATGCCGGGACTGGTCAAGCTGGTACGCGTGGGAAAGGGCGATGCCGTGATCAAGGGCCAACCGCTGCTGATCCTGGAGGCGATGAAGATGGAACACACCATCGCCGCGCCGCATGACGGTGTGATCGCCGAGATTGCCACCGAGGGCGCGCAGGTGACCGACGGGACAGTGCTGGTGCGATTCTTCGAGGAACAAGCTATCTCGATCGCTGTAGCCAGCTGACGGTTTGAAGGTAAACAACAAAATGGCCGGGACGAACCCGGCCATTTCTCTATGCTATTCAGTCGCCGGGCCGGCGATTACTGCGCGATCGGCGCATATTTTCCGTCATGCCACTGGTTGATGTCGTAGCTGGCATTCTTGAGATCGCCCTTCTCGTCGAAGGTGACATTACCGACGACGGTGCTGATCGGCGTGCCGTTCTTCAGCGCCTCGGCAACCTTGGCCGGATCGTCGCTGCCGGCACGCTTGATGCCTTCGGCGAATGCCTGGATGGTGGCGTATGAGAACAGCGTGAAGCCCTCCGGCACGAAACCGCCGGCCTTGATCTTCTCGACGGCTGCCTTGGCTTCCGGCTTTGCCTGCGGATCCGACGGGAAGACGAACATGGTGCCCTCGCCGGCCGGGCCAGCGACCTGCCAGAATTCCGGCGAGGCGATGGAGTCCGGCATGATCAGCTGGAACTTCAGGTTCTGTTCCGCCGACTGACGCAGGATCAGGCCAGCTTCAGGATGGTAGCCGCCGAAATAGACGACGTCGGCTTTCAAGTCCTTGAGCTTGGTAACGAGAGCCGAATAGTCCTTCTCGCCAGCGTTGATGCCGTCATAGTAGACCTCCTTGAGGCCGCCGGCATTCATCGTTGCCCTGACGGCGTCAGCCACGCCCTGTCCGTAGGCGCTCTTGTCGTGCAGGACGACGACATTCTTGCCGGCGAACTTCTTGGCGATCCATGGGCCGATGAAGGCGCCCTGCGCATCGTCACGCGTATAAAGGCGCATGATCGTCGGCCAGCCGGCCTTGGCGGCCGCGTCGGTCAGCACCGGGTTGGAAGAAGCCGGGCTCATCATCAGCGCGCCGGCTTCGGCATAGACGGCCGAGGCCGGAATGCTCGAACCCGAGCAGGCATGGCCGTCGATGAACTTGACGCCATCGGCGACGACGCGGTTGGCAACCGACACCGCCTGCTTGGGATCGCACTGGTCGTCTTCGATATCAAGCTTGATCATCGAGCCGTTGACGCCGCCTGCGGCGTTGATCTCATCGGCAGCGGCCTGTGCGCCCTGCTTGAACTGATCGCCGATGGTGGCGAGCTGTCCGGTCATCGGGCCAATCACCGCAAAGGTGATATCGTCGGCGAATGCGACCGGCGTGCTCATCATCAGGCCGAATATGGCCGCGTTCAAAATACTCAATTTTTTCATGATGGTAGAACTCCTCCACTCACGCGCGGCCGCCCCGGCCACGCTTCTTCCAGAGAGGCGGGACAATTTCATCCTTCATTCGGCCTGTCTAGGCGCATTGGCGCCGCTCGATTGGGCCTGCAAGACGTCATCCACGCAAAAAGCCACGCCAGCCTTGTTCCGGCTGGTCGTGGCTTTTTTGCCCGTCGAGCAATCTCCAGGCGCCCCCGCCCTAAAAATCCCGCTCAGCTTCCCTGTGTCGCGCACGACTGGGCCTTGCGGCCTGCCGCGTTCTTTCTCTTGCCCTCGTGACCGTCTTGCGCGGCCTTCAATTTCGCCGGGTCCGGCCGTCTGTGCGGCCTTGATCCCGGAGCTTCCCTGTCTTCGATAGGCCCGTCTGCGATTGGCAGATTTCAGTGCATGGTCATCCATTCGCGGGCTTCGCGAAGCGCCGTGGCGATCTCGACCTTCGACATGGCCGCTGATAGTTCCGAGCGCAGTTCCGCGGCGCGGGCCGAGCCCTTGATGGCGGCGATGTTGAACCATTTGTGGGCGGCAACGACATCGGTCTCGCAATCGCGGCCGGTCGCATACATCATGCCCAGTTCGAAAAGGATGTCGGCCTGGGCAGTTGCCCCCATGGCGCCGAAACCTGCTTCAAGCATTTCAAAACGTGCCATTTCAATCCCCTGTTTCCGGCCCCTGTCAGGCTCCCGAGAGCTGCCTTCTTTCGTCCTTGGCGGCTGCTCTTCCGATGCTTTCGAGAATGCCGTGCAGGCTTGAATCCGTCGTTAAATGGCGTGCTTAATTTGAGGAAAACAAAGCTAAAACAAGAGGTAAACGCGGAAATTCGTTAAGGATACAAAGCCAGCAATTCAGCCTGCTTGCGTCAAATTTGACGAAAATTTCCCGATGCCAAGTCAAGACTCCGCTAACCACAGGAGACAAAGGCGATGCGCCGATCGTTTCATTTCCTTGGCCAGGAGGCGCATTCGGGGCCCTTCAAAATCCGAAAGTCTTCCGTTGCGGCACCGCTTTTGTTTTGCCGGGAGCTGGATTAGCTTACGTTTGCGTAAGCGGCAGACCGAGGCGGAGCATCCGGCCGGACATCTAAAGGGAGGAAGACATGTTTCGAAGAGTGAGCCTGGCCCTTGCGGCCACATTGATCATGGCCGGTGCGGCCTGGGCCGATCCGATCGAGGGCAATTGGAAGACGCAGGCCGGCGACACCGCAGCCATCGCTGGCGGCGGCTCGTTTTCCATCACGCTCAAGTCCGGCAAATATGCCGGCAAGACCATCGGCTCCCTCAAGGCGACGGGCGACAACAAATATGCCGGCAACATCACCGATCCGGCAAACGACAAGACCTATTCGGGCAAGGCGACATTGTCGGGCACCTCTCTCAAGATGAGCGGCTGCGTGCTCGGCGGGCTGATCTGCAAGAGCCAGACCTGGCACAAGCTCTGATCGAGCGCATCTTTCCGACCTGATGACGGGGCCCCGACGGGCCCCGTCAGGCTGCTGACAAACCCCTGGCATTTGCCGGGGGTTTTTGATTCACTGGGTCATGTTGAAGCGACCCGCCCCTGAACAGACCGCGCTCGAGATGGTAACGCTGGATCAGTTGGTTCCGGCTGATC
>NZ_RZQT01000092.1:0-22810 GCF_003998485.1 Mesorhizobium sp. M7A.F.Ca.CA.001.04.2.1 | reverse complement strand
GCGCAGCAAGGGCGACAGGATCACGGCCGACACCGACATATTGCTTGGCGACACGATCGGCGAGATGGGGCTCTATCTCCGGCTGACGGAAATCGCCTTCGTCGGCCGCTCGCTGACCTCCGAGGGTGGCCAGAACCCGCTGGAGCCGGCCATGCTCGACACGGCGGTTCTCGCCGGGCGCAATGTGCAGAATTTTCGCGAGGCCTACCAGCGTCTCCTCGACAGCGGCGGCGCCAAGCTGGTGCGCGATCGCGACATGCTGGCCGGCGCCGTCAATTTCCTCCTGACCAACGAAGTGGCGCGCCACGAGATGATGGCGGCAGGCATTGCGACCGTCGACGAGATGCGCGGTGCGCTGGCGCGTACGCTGAAATCGCTTGAGCCCTACATCCAGCCGCTGGTCGTCAAGTCGCGCCTGAAGGGCGCGAACGGGCGCTAGCGTGGCCTCGGAAGCACCACCATTCTGGTGGGAGGAGCCGGACTGGCGGGTCCTGGCACTGTCGCCGCTGTCGGCCATCTATGCGGCTGCCGCCGGCCGCGGCATGCGGCGGGCCAAGCGTGAGAAGATCGAAGCGCCTGTTCTGTGCATCGGCAATTTCACGGTTGGCGGCACCGGCAAGACACCGGTGGCCATCGCGCTCGCCAAGCAGGCCAAGCGCATGCATCTGAAACCAGGCTTCCTGTCGCGCGGCCATGGCGGCTCCTTCGCCGAGCCGCACGTGGTCGATATCGACCACGACAGCGCCCGGCATGTCGGCGACGAACCGCTGCTGCTCGCCGAACACGCGCCGGTGGCGGTGACGCCGAACCGCGCCGCCGGCGCCCGGCTGCTGCTGGAACGGAATGGCTGCGATTTCCTGATCATGGACGATGGCTTCCAGAGCGCCCGCATCCACATCGACTATGCGCTGGTCGTGGTCGATGCGCGCTACGGGATCGGCAACGGCCGCGTCATTCCGGGGGGGCCGCTCAGGGCCAAAATCGTCGACCAGCTGGTTTTCACCAGCGGGTTGTTGAAAATGGGCGAGGGCACTGCCGCCGACAGCGTGGTCCGCCAGGCGGCACGCGCCGGCCGGGCGATCTTCGAGGCCCATACAGAGCCACGCGGCAAGGCAGGGCTTGCCGGCAAGCGGTTCCTCGCCTTCGCCGGTATAGGCCATCCCGAGAAATTCTTCGACACGGTGCGCGAGGCCGGCGGCGAACTGGCATTGACGCGGCCGTTTCCGGACCATCATTTCTATGCGGAGGACGAACTTGCCGAGTTGGCGGCGACCGCACGCACTGAGGGGCTGGTGCTCATCACCACCGCCAAGGACGCCGCCCGGCTGCGCCACGGCGCCTCACAGGACTTTCTCGACCGGCTCGAGGTGCTGGAGATCGACACGGTCTTCGAACTCGATCACGTTCCCGAGCGCATCATCGACGAGACGCTCGATGCCTGGCGCCAGCGCAAGCTGAAGGGTTAACTGCGCTTACGCAGCTCCGGATGCATCTCGATTTCACGGCGCAGCGAGGCGGTGGCGCTGATATAGGGCTCTTGCCTTGCGACGCTCCAGTACTTCAACTCGTCGAGCGGAATGCTTTCGCCTGTCACCGCGCAGCGCACGAACGCGCCGGGGCTGGTAACCTGGAAGTCGCCATCCAGGTAGCGGATGCGGGCTTCCTTGCCGCCGGGGCCTTCGAAACGGTTCATCATGCGGGGACGCCAGGGTTCATGAGGATTTCATCGCCATAAATTCCCGGCGAGGTCAAGCATGAGACAAGCCTGAGACAATGCTGAACGCTTATTGTGAAGCGGAAAAATGTCGTTGGTGGGCCGCAATGGACGTTTCCTCCGCTCGTCTTCCCGCCCTGCTTAGGGAAGTGATGACGCCGCAAGCCGTGCCCTCGGGGCAGGCTGATCCCGTGATGACGGCACTGGTCAAGGCGCTGGTCCAACCGCCGGCGCCGTCTCTGCTCGCGCAGCAGACAGCGCCGGCGCTGTTGATTTTGCCGGCGGCGCCGATGGCCGTCAAATCGCAGCAGATCGCATCCGCTGGCATCGTCGATGCCTATCTTGCCCAGCTTGAGACGGGCGAAGAGGCGGCGTTGGCAACAGTCGTGGCGAGAAAGGCAAAACCCGAAGCCGAAACGCTGCGAGCCTTCTTGCCGCCTTCGACAACCGCCAATGACAATGCCTCCGCCAAGGTTGCGGGGCTGTCATTGCTGTCGCTTATCCCGCCGCAGGCTCCAATCCCGCGCAACGCTGCCGCCCTGGGTACGCCGGCGGGCAGGCACAGGCCGGCCAATCAATCCCATGGTGCGGTGCCGAACCCTGAGCAGTTGCTGGTGAAAATTGGCTTTGTTTCGATAATGGCCGGTTTGCTGGGAGCGGTGATCCTTGGGTTCGTTTTGTTGTTGCTTCGTTGAGCTTCGAATCGGCCGGTTTTCCATATAGGTCCGGAAGGCCTATCGCTCGGCTTCGATAAACGCCTCGATCTTTTCCTGGGCCAGCCCGGCCTCTGCCGCGATGCGGCGGGCGAGGTCGGCGGCGGCGGCACGCGGCCGCCCCATCGGCCGGTCGAGCCAGTAGGATACCGGGTTGAGGGCTGTGCGCTCATCGACGGGAGTGATGCGGCCCGATTGTAATTGATGTCCGGTCAGCGGCGGGCGGGCCAGCGCGATGCCGAGCCCATAGGCGGCGGCGTCGAGCACCAGATTGTAGTCCTCGAAGCGGCGGTCCTGCGGGCGCGGGCGGTAATCCATGCCTTGCGCGGCAAACCAGGCGCGCCAGGCCGACGCGTCGGAATCATTGATCAGCGGATATTTGAGCAGCCGGGCAGGGTCGCCGCGGCCGATCTCGCGGGCAAGCTCGGGTGACGCGACAGGGAAGACATGTTCCTCGAAAAGCTGCACCGAGATGCGGCCCGGAATGCCGCCGCGTCCACAACGGATCGAGAGGTCGATGCCTTCATCGGCAAGGTCGGCCTGGCGGATGTCGACATCGAGCACGATGCGCAGCTTCGAGGGATTGTTTTCCAGCGCTGCCATGCGCGGCATCAGCCACAGTCCGCTGACCGAGGGGATCGAGGTCAGCCGCACCACCGCCGTGCCACGGGGCTCGACCCAGCGGTCGGAATGGGTCGATATCAGCGCAAAGGCTTCCGCCGTGCGCAGATGCAGCCTGTTGCCTTCGATCGTCAGCGAGACGCCGCGCGCACCACGGTCGAAGACTTTCAATCCCAGCCAGTCCTCGAGCTTGGCGATCTGCCGGCTGACGGCGCCATGGGTGATATTGAGCTTTTCGGCGGCCGCCGAAAAGCTACCTGTTCGCGCCGCCGCATCGAAGGCGCGCAGCGTTTCGAGCGGCACCATTGTGTCCGAGCTGTGATCCATAGTCACAGGTGATCCTCGATTTCGTCGTTTGTCAACCGGGGTGAAAAGGCGTTTTCTGCCTTTCAGGACCGAAGAAATACGAGGGCGGTGAGATGAGCGAGATAACGGGCACGTTGAATTCGACACAGCGAATGGACACCACGGCAGCCATCGCGGTGGCGCTGACGGTGG
Organism: Mesorhizobium sp. M7A.F.Ca.CA.001.04.2.1; assembly: GCF_003998485.1. NCBI lineage: Bacteria > Pseudomonadati > Pseudomonadota > Alphaproteobacteria > Hyphomicrobiales > Phyllobacteriaceae > Mesorhizobium > Mesorhizobium sp. M7A.F.Ca.CA.001.04.2.1. The sequence continues at coordinate 19,264 of NZ_RZQT01000092.1, read as the reverse complement.
TTGGTTGGGCCTCCGCCTTTCCCGCTATCCGAGCCGGTCTCGCCGCCTTCGGCCCACTGGAACTGGGTGCGTTGCGCTTTGCCATCGCCGCTGTGCCGGCGGCGATCTTCCTGGCCGTCAAGCGCCCGGCGCTGCCAAGGCTCGACGAAGTGTGGCGCCTGGTCTTTGGTGGCGCCATCTTCGTCGCGCTCTACACCGTCATGCTCAATTTCGGCGAACTGACCGTCTCGGCCGGTGCCGCCGGCTTTATCATCAATGTCAGCCCGATCTTCACCGCCATCATGGCGATGGCATTGCTGGGCGAGCGCTTCTCAGGCGTGGCCTGGATCGGTACGGTGATTTCCTTCGCCGGCATAGGCATCATCGCCATGGCCGACGGGCATGGCCTGTCGTTCAACACCGGTGCTCTGTTGGTGCTTGGTTCGGCCTTGTGCTCGGCCGTCAACACCATCGTCCAGAAGCCGCTGTTTGCCCGCCATCATCCATTGACCATTTCGGCTTCGAACATGGTGCTCGGCGCACTATGCCTGGCCCCCTTCCTGCCGTCGGCCTTTTCGCAGGCGGCGGTCGCCGACACAGCAGGCCTCGGCGCCGTCATCTTTCTCGGCATCGTGCCCAGCCTCATCGCCTATGCCGCCTGGGCGACCGCGCTGTCGCGTCTGCCGGCGGCACGTGCCTCCAACTTCCTCTATCTGGTCTCGCCGATGTCCGCGCTGATCGGCTTCTTCTGGCTGGGCGAAGTTCCCACTCTGCTCGGCATAATCGGCGGCGCGCTGGCGCTGGGCGGTGTCATCGTGGTGAATTTGAAGAGATGAATATTGCCGACCGTCCGCTTCCCCCATTTGGAACGATCCCTCGATCAAACGCGTTTAGCCGAGGTTTGTTCGACGGAGGTCCGAATGCCGGGTGCAACGACGCACCGACGCATGCAACTGGATGATCTATCCATTTTTTATCGCGAGGCAGGGCCGTTAGAAGCACCTGTCTTGCTCTTGCCGCACGGCTATCCCTGCTCTTCGTTCCAATTCCGCCGACTGATGCCGGCGCTCGCCGACCGCTGGCGGACGATTGCATTCGATTGGCCTGGCTTCGGATACAGCGGCACACCCGATCCGGCCACCTTCGGCTATGATTTCGACGCCTATTGCGACGTGCTTTCCAAGCTTGCCGATAAATTCGGTCTCCAACGCTACGCCTTGTGGCTGCATGATTATGGCTCGCAGATGGGACTCCGGCATGCGATCTCACACCCGGAGCGGATCAGCGCCCTGATCATCCAGAACGGCGACATCTACGAGGACGTGCTTGGACCCAAATACGCCACGATCAAGGCCTGGTGGACCGACAAGACGCCCGGCAAGCACCGTCCGCTCGAGGCCGCGGTAAGTGAGGACGGGTTCCGGGCCGAGTTCATCGGGGAAGTGGCTGACGACGTCGCCATGCGCGTGCCGCCCGATCTCTGGAATCTTCACTGGCCACTGATGAACACGCCGGTTCGTCGGCAGATCGCCGTCGGTCTGATGGAGAAGCTGGAAGCCAATCTCACCTGGTTTCCGCGCTACCAGGCTTATTTGCGTGAACACCATCCACCTACGCTGATCCTTTGGGGGCCAGAGGATGGCTATATGCCCGCGGCGTCGGCAAGGGCCTATCATCGCGATCTGCCCGATGCGGAACTGCATCTGATCGAAGGGGCGGGTCATTGGCTGCTCGAGACACATTTCGACGACGCGCTGGCGCTGGTCCGCGATTTCCTGGCTCGTGTTCACGGCTGATCACAACTGGCGTCCGCTATGCCCAGTTTGCTGTCCGCCTGACTGAAGGAGAACCTCATGCCGACCACACCGACCATCGCGCGCATCTGGCGCGGTCGCACCCGCCGCGACATCGCCGACGCCTATGAGCCATACCTGCGTGCCGAGGGTATTCCGCCCCTCGAGAAGACGGCGCTTGGCGTCCAATTGCTGCGCGAGGACCGTGATGCCGAGACGTGGTTCACAACCATCTCGTATTGGGCCGACATGCAAGCGATGACCGCCTTTACCAAAGGCGAACCGACCAAAGTCCATCATCTGGACCGCGATGCCGAGTTCCTGATCGAGCTGCCGGAGCGGATCGAAATCCATCGGATACTTGTCGATCGTCGGGGACTGCGCTGAGCGCCGATCGGTGGTTCGCAACCTCTTCTTCTTCGCGGTGATGTCGCTGATCTGGGGGCTGACCTGGGCCGCGATCAAGCTCGGTCTCAATGACGCGCCTCCGCGCCTGCTGGCGGCTGCACGCTATTTGCTGACCGCTTTGGCGGCAGGAGCCTGGCTCTTCGGCGAGGCGGTCGGCTGGGCTGAAATCACCGGTGCGATCCTCCTGCTGGCGGCGGCTGCGATCGCGCTACTCAGGCCGCTGGACGAAAATCGCGGGTGACCACATTGTCGGCCGGCCTCCTGACCTGCCGACCTCGAGCGGCGAAGCGATAGGCCCGCAATCCGTCCCCAGCTATCGCCGTCCGAAAAGCCGTTCGATATCCGCCAGCTTGAGTTCGATATAAGTGGGGCGGCCGTGGTTGCAGGTGCCGGAGCCGGGCGTCGCCTCCATCTGCCGCAGCAGCGCGTTCATCTCCTCGGCCTTGAGCAGGCGGCCGGAGCGCACAGAGCCGTGGCACGCCATGGTCGCGGCTATCTTGTCCAGCCGCTCCTTCAGCGTGTCGACCGTGTCGTTCTCGGCGATCTCGTCGGCGAGGTCGCGCACCAATTGCTGGACATTGGCCTCGCCCAGCATCGACGGCGTCTCGCGCACCGCGACAGCGCCGGGGCCAAAGCGCTCGATGCCGAGACCGAAGCGGGCCAGCGTTTCCGAATGCAGCGCAAGCCGCTCGGCATCCTCTTCCGGCAGGTCGATGATTTCGGGCAGAAGTAGCATCTGCGAGGGCACCGGGCGCGAATGCAGCGCATTCTTCAGCGCCTCGTAGACCAGCCGTTCATGCGCCGCATGCTGGTCGACGATGATGAGCGAATCCCTAGTCTGGGCGACGATGTAGTTCTCATGCACCTGGGCGCGCGCCGCGCCCAGCACCGCGCCGAGCAACGTCTCGGCCGCTTCATCCTGCCCTGCGCGTGCATCGGCGCTGGCAAGCGGACCGGCATCGAAAGCCGCTTGCCCGCTTTCTCGCAAGCCGCGCTGCTCGAGGCCCGCACCATCGAAACCCATATCGAGCGGCCGCTGCGGCGATCGGGCAGGATCGAAGCCGGACGGACCCGACGCGCGGTAGGCCGCGTCGTAGCTGCGGTGGCCGTTTGCCGGTCCGCCGTGGCCGTAGGATGCGGCCCCTGGCCGGAACGCCGCCATCATGCCGGCGGCACCCGTGGTGGCGGCGCGGACGCCGGCATCGGCCAGTGCTTGCCTGATTGCGCCGACGATCAGCCCGCGCACAAGGCCGGGATCGCGGAAGCGCACATCGGCCTTGGCTGGGTGGACATTGACGTCGACGATGGCCGGATCGAGCGTCAGGAACAGCACCGTCACCGCATGGCGGTCGCGCGGCAGGACGTCGGCATAGGCGCCGCGTATGGCGCCGGCGATCAGCTTGTCGCGCACTGGGCGGCCGTTCACATAGGCATATTGCTGCAGCGCGTTGGCGCGGGTGAAGGACGGGATCGACACGTGGCCGGTCAGATGCACGCCATCGCGCATCGCGTCGAGGGCAATCGAATTGTCGGGAAAGTCGGCGCCCATCACCTGGGCGACACGACGCAGGCTGCCTTCCGCGCTGTCATCCGCCGCCGGCAATTCCAGTGTCGAGCGGTCCGAGCCGGCCAGCGTGAAGCGCACGGCGGGGAAGGCGATGGCGATGCGCTTGACCACATCGCTGGTGGCCGAGCTTTCGGCGCGCTCGCCCTTCATGAACTTCAATCGGGCCGGCGTTGCGAAGAACAGGTCGCGCACCTCGACCGTGGTGCCGCGATTGGCCGCCGCCGGCCTGACAGGCAGGACGCGGCCACCCTCGATGCCGATCTCGGCGGCGCTGTCACTCGCTGCCGTGCGCGAGCGGATCGAAAGTCGCGACACCGAGCCGATCGACGGCAGCGCTTCGCCGCGGAAGCCCAGCGAGCGAATGTCGTTGATATCCTCGGTGAGCTTGGAGGTGCAGTGACGTGCGATCGCCAGCGCCAGCTCCCGTTCGGGAATGCCGGAGCCGTCATCGGTGACGCGGATCAGGTTCAGCCCGCCGCCCGATGTGACGATCTCGACGCGCGAAGCACCGGCATCGAGCGCATTCTCGACCAGTTCCTTGACCACGCTCGCCGGACGCTCGATGACTTCGCCGGCGGCGATCTTGTTGATCATCGTTTCGGAAAGCTGGCGGATGGGCATGGCGGCACTATAGGCGGATTCGCGTCGCGCGGGAGGGGCAGAATTGCGCCAGCGGTGGATCAGTGGAAAACGACTTATGCCTGCGCCGCCAGCCAGTCGCGCACCTTGCGGGCGTTGTCGCTGAGCTCCCGGTTCTTCGGCCAGACGACATAGAAGGCCTTGCCGGTCTTCAGCACATGATCCGTCACCGGCACCAGCAGGCCCGACGCCAGCAGCCGCTCGGCGAGATGCCGCCAGCCGAGCGCGATGCCTTGGCCTTCCATGACACCCTGAATCACCAGGCCGTAGTCGTTGATGCGCAGGCCGCGCGCGGTATCGCTGAGATTGGCGCCCGCAGACTGGAACCATTCGTCCCAACTGGCCGCCTCGCGATACGGCTCCTCCAGATGGATGAGGCGGTGCGTGGCCAGTTCGGCAGCGGATCTGGGCAGGCCGAACTTTGCCGCATAGCTGGTGCCGGCGACGGGAAATATCTCCTCGTCAGCCAGCGGCAACGAATGATAGTCCGGCCAGTCCCGCGGCGCGCCGCCGCGCACGCCGAGCGGGATGCCTTCCGCGATGATGTCGAGGTCGCGGTCGGCGGTCTGGATACGCAGGTCGATGCCCGGCAGCTCGTCACGGAACTGCTGCAGGCGCGGCATCATCCAGAACGAACCGAACGCGGTCGAGGCGGCCAGCGTGACATGACCGCCGGTCGCCTGCAGGCGCAGATCCTCCGCCGATTTGCGGATGTGCGAGAGGCCGAGCGAGACGTCGGCATGGAAGCGCTCGCCGGCCTCGGTCAGGAGCACCTGGCGGTGGCGGCGCTGGAACAGCTTGGCGCCGAGCTGTTCTTCCAGTCCGCGCACGGCATAGGAGACGGCGGCCTGCGTCATGCCCAGCTCGCGCCCGGCGGCGGTGAAGCTCGACAGCCGCCCGGCCGCCTCGAAGACGATCAGGCTGCCGGCCGAAGGCAGAAGGTGGCGCAAGCTTCGCATAAGCTGAGCTTATACAAGAGATCAGGATTTTCCAGCGTCACATCACCATTTTGTCGCGCTAGGCTCCTTCATGAGTGGAATGGAGTTGCCATGAACGCACCGGCCCCCGAAGTGACCGAACATGCCAACCGCCGCAGTGGCGGCCGCCTGGGGCGCAAGGCCCTGCGCGGAGCTCCCGTAACGTCGTTCCCGACGCTGGTCCGCCAGATCCCCGTCTACCAGATGGTCCCGGATGAGGCGGTCGAGCTGATCCACGAGGAGTCGCTCTTGATCCTCGAAGAGGTGGGATGCGAGTTCCGCGACGACGAGGCGATCGCACTGTGGAAGGCGGCGGGCGCGGATGTCTCGGAAACCCGTGTGCGGATCGACCGGGCCCTGCTGATGGAACTGGTGTCGAAGGTCCCGTCGGAGTTCACGCTCAATGCGAGGAATCCGCAGCGCACGGTGCGGGTGGGCGGCAACAATACCATCTTCGTGCCGATGTATGGCGCGCCCTATGTTCGCGATCTCGACAACAACAGGCGTTACGGCACGCTCGCCGATCTCAACAATTTCCACAAGCTCGCCTACATGGCGCCGGCGCTGCATTCATCGAGTTCGGTCATTTGCGAGCCGATGGAAATCGCGGTACCGAAGCGTCACCTCCACATCATCCATTCCGCGCTTAAGCATTCCGACAAGCCGTTCATGGGCATCGTCACGTCCAAGGAGCGGGCGGAAGACACGATGGCGATGGCAGGCGTCGTGTTCGGAGAGGATTACGTCCGCGACAATCCGGTCCTGGTGTCGATCACCAACTGCAATTCGCCGCTGGTGTGGGACGCCACCATGCTGGATGCGATGAAGGTCTATGCGCGAAGCAACCAGCCGCTGATCCTCGCACCCTTTGCACTGTGCGGCGCCTCGACTTCGGCGTCCGCCGTGGGCGCTGTGGCACAGGTCAATGCGGAAGCGCTGGCGGGCGTCGCCTTCACGCAACTGCTGCGCCCAGGCTCGCCGCAGATCTACGGACAGTTCATGGTCACGGTGGACATGAAGACCGGTGCTCCGATGGGCGGCACGCCCGAGGCGGCGCAGATGATGTATCTGATGGGAGCGCTGGCACGGAAATACCGGCTGCCGTGGCGCACCTCCGGCTTCCATGTCGGGTCGAAGCTCAACGACGCCCAGGCTGGTTACGAGGCGAACATGCTGATGCATGCCGCCATCCTCGCCGGCGCCAACTACATCTGGCACTCCGCCGGATGGCTCGAGGCCGGCCTGACCTGCGGCTATTCGAAATTCGCCACCGACTGCGAACAGCTCATCGGCTGGTACAAATATGCCGGCGGCCTGCCGTTCGACGATTTCAAGGAAGCCATGGCGGCAATCCGCGAGGTGGGACCGCAGGGCCATTTCCTCGGTACCCAGCACACGCTGGAACATTTCGAATCCGCCTTCTTCATGCCCTCGATCATGGACTTCAATTCGTTCGAACAGTGGAAGGCAGAAGGGGCGAAGGACCACGACACGCGCGGCCGCGAGAAGGCGCGCAACATGCTGGCGGATTACGAGGAGCCGAAGCTCGACGAAGGCATCGCCGATGGCCTGATGGATTTCATCGCGCGGCGCGAGGAGAGGCTGCCGGACAGCGTCAGTTGAGGCGAAGAACCAAGATCAAAGGGAACCAGACGGGAGGAAAAAATGGCATTCTTCAGAAGCAGTGGCGATCGCGTGCCGAGCGCTATCGAGGCAATGGCTGTCGAAGCACGCGCGGGTCGTGTCGACCGGCGCGAGTTCCTGGCGCTGGCAAGCGCCTTCGGCGCATCGACGGCTCTTGCCTATGGCATGATCGGCCTTGCCGTGCCGGATCGGGCCTTGGCCGAAGAGCCGAAGAAAGGCGGAACGCTGCGCGTCTCGATGTCGGTGAAGGGACAGAAGGATCCGCGCACTTACGACTGGGTGGAACTGGCGAACATTTCGCGCTGCTGGCTGGAGCCGCTTGTCCGCTATACCAGGCAATTCACCTTCGAGCCGGTCCTGCTCGAAAGCTGGGATATCAACGACGACGCCACCGAATACGTGCTGCATGTGCGCAAGGGCATCACGTGGAATAATGGCGATGCCTTCAACGCCGATGACGTCGCTCACAATCTGACCCGCTGGTGCGAGAAGAATGTCGCCGGCAATTCCATGGCCGCCCGGGTCGGCGCGCTGATCGACGCAAAGACCGGCAAGGCCAGGGATGGCGCGATCACCAAGGTCGACGACAATACGGTCAAGCTGAAGCTAAGCGAACCAGACATTTCACTGATCCCGAATTTCACCGACTATCCGGCGCTCGTCGTCCATCGCAGCTTCGATGCCGACGGTGCCGATCCGATCAAGAAGCCGATCGGCACGGGACCGTTCGAACTTGTCTCCTACGATGTCGGCCAGAAGGCGGTCGTCAAGCGTCGTGAGAATGGCAAATGGTGGGGTGGTGAGGCGCCGCTCGACAGCGTCGAGTTCGTCGACTACGGCACCGATTTCAACGCCACCGTGAACGCGTTCGAATCCGGTGAGATCGACCTCAATTTCGAGTCGCCCGCCGACTTCATCGACATTCTCGACAAGATGGATCTGGTGAAATCGGAGGTGGCGACGGCGACGACGCTGGTTGCCCGCACCAACATCACCCACAAGCCCTATGACGACAAGAGGGTGCGCAACGCCCTGCAAATGGCCGTCGACAACAATGCGGTCCTCGAACTCGGTTATGCCGGGCGAGGCACCCCTGGTGAAAACCACCACGTCGCCCCGATCCATCCGGAATACTATGCGCTGCCCAAGAAGACACGCGACGCCGCCGGCGCCAAGAAGCTGATGGCGGAAGCCGGACAGGCCGACTTCGAGCATGAGCTGATCACCATCGAGGACGATTGGCAGAAGAATACCGGCGACGCCATTGCCGGCCAGTTGCGCGATGCCGGGATCAAGGTGAAGCGCACGGTGCTGCCGGGTTCGACCTTCTGGAACGACTGGACGAAATATCCCTATTCGATGACGATCTGGTACATGCGCCCGCTTGGCGTGCAGGTGCTGGCGCTCGGCTATCGCACCGGCGAGGCCTGGAATGAATCGGCATATTCCAACCCCGATTTCGATGCCAAGCTCAAGCAGGCGCTTTCGCTCATCGACGTGGAGAAACGACGCGAGGTCATGAAGGATGTCGAGCAGATCCTGCAGGATTCGGGCGTCATTATTCAGCCCTTCTGGCAGAAGCTCTACAGCCACATGAACAAGAAGGTGAAGAACTATGGTGTCCACCAGACATTCGAGATGGACCTTCAGAACGTCTGGCTGGACGGCTGAAACAAGGTGCTGCAGGACTTCATGAGCCGCAAAAAAGCCGATATGCAGGATGCGTGGTGTTGATAGGCTCAAGCCATCAAAAGCCGGAGATTCTGCATGCGACTGACAGTGCTCGTTGCCGCCCTTTCGATAGCCCTGCCGGCCGGAGCCGTCGCCGGACCGGCGTCCGACGCGGTGAAGTTCTTCTATGCCCCGGCGGTCAAGTTCGAGGCCGACGAACAATATCGGGACCGGTTCACCGAACCGGTGACGAAACTGTTCGACCTGAACGACCAGGCAACGAAAAAGAACCCGGACCAGGTCGCCTGCATCGATTTCGATCCTGGTCTCGACGCTCAGGATTTCGATCAGAAAACCGTCTCGAAAACGCTGAAACTGTCTGAGAAGCAGGATGGCGACAACGCACAGGTCACGGCATCCTTCAGCCTGTTTCCGGAAGGCGACGATTCCAAACGTGAAATGCTCTGGTCGCTCAAGAAGATCGACGGCAAGTGGAAGATATCGGACATCGCTTCCAAAACCAGCGACTGGACGCTCAGCGCGCTGGAATGCATGGCCGGCCAGACGCCGGAGTGAAGCGATGGCCCACCGCCGGTTCGTGGCACTGTCGGGTGTGTGCCTGCTGGCGGCTCTGAGCGGCGCCGCCGCGCAAGGCTTGTTGGGTGCGCCGCCGGCAAACGCCCCGGCCGACACCCAGCCGAGCGACAGCGCTGCACCGCCCGCAAATGCGCCGGGCGGAGCGGCAGAACCGGCCACGCCGCCGGTTGGATGGTCGCCGGCCGAAGCCGCGCCCGCCGCACCGATCCAGCCGGGCTCGCCGACCGCCGTTGTGCGGCCGTTTTACGATCAGGTCGGGCTGGAGATCGATCCGGCCGAGCGAAGCCATTTCATCGATCCAGCCAAAACCGTGCTCGACAAGAGCGACGCCTTGCGCAAATCCGGGCAGGGCGAGTGCCTCGACCCCAACATGGCGCTCGACAATGCCGATTACGACAAGGCCGAGATCGACAAGAGCCTGAAGACGCTCGAGGCGATCAACGGTGACCAGGCCAAGGTCATCGTCGCCTTCGTCATATCGGGCAACCCGCACCGGCTGGAATGGAAATTCAAGAAGGTCGATGGCGACTGGAAGATCACGGACCTGTTGTCGGTGACCGGCGAATGGGCACTCAGCCAATATCAGTGCGAATGATGGGCGAGCTCAACCCCGCCCGCGATAGGGCGCCACCCCGGTGTCGGGGAGCCAGGCGCCTTCCGGCGGAGCGCCGGTTTGCCAGAACACATCGATCGGAATGCCGCCGCGTGGATACCAATAGCCGCCTATGCGCAACCACAGCGGCTTGGTTGCCGCCACGATGCGGCGGCCGATCATGACGGTGCAGTCTTCATGGAAGGCGCCATGGTTGCGAAACGAGGTCATGAACAGCTTGAGCGACTTCGATTCCACCAGAGCCGCATCGGGTGCGTAGTCGATGACGATATGGGCGAAGTCCGGTTGGCCGGTGACCGGGCACAGCGAGGTGAATTCCGGGCAGGTGAAGCGCACGATCGCCGGCGGCCCGTCGCCGCGCGAAAACGGTACGGTCTCCAGGACCGCTGCTTCGGGGCTTTGTGGCGTCTCGACGTGCGCACCGAGCTGGGTGAGAGTTTTGGTGTCGATCATGGGCCCAATCCTTGTCGCATGCGCCCGGAGTGCGTGCGGGACGACATGCTTGAAAACGAATTTTGCCGCTCATTAGCACAATTTGAAACCGCAGGAAGACGATGACCTCCAACGATCCGCTTCTCCAGCCCTACCAGCTCAAACATCTGACGCTGAAGAACCGGGTCATGTCGACCAGCCATGAGCCGGCCTATTCCGAGGACGGCATGCCGAAACAGCGATACCGGCTCTACCATGCCGAGAAGGCCAAGGGCGGTATGGCGCTGACCATGACCGCCGGCTCGGCGATCGTCTCGCGCGACAGCCCGGCCGCTTTCGGCAATCTGCATGTCTATGACGACAGGATCGTGCCGTGGCTGGCCGAGCTCGCCGATGCCTGCCACGAGCACGACTGCAAGGTGATGATCCAGATCACCCATCTCGGCCGCCGTACCGGCTGGAACAAGGCCGACTGGCTGCCGGTGCTCTCGGCCTCGCCGGTGCGTGAGCCGGCGCATCGCGCATTCCCGAAAACCATCGAGGACTGGGACATCGAGCGCATCGTCGCCGACTATGCTTCGGCCGCCCAGCGCTGTCAGGCCGCCGGCCTGGACGGCATCGAGTTCGAATCCTACGGCCATCTGATGGACGGCTTCTGGTCGCCGGCCACCAACCATCGCGACGACGAATTCGGCGGCTCGCTCGACAACCGCCTGCGCTTCACCAACTTGGTGCTTGATGCCGTGCGTGCGTCGGTCGGCGAGAAATTCGTCGTCGGCATCCGCATGGTCGCTGACGAAGATTTCGAAAAAGGCCTGTCCAAACAGGAAGGCATCGAGATCGCCGGGCGGCTGGCCAATTCCGGCAAGGTCGATTTCCTCAACATCATCCGCGGCTCGATCGAAAGCGACGCGGCGCTGACCAAGGTCATACCGGTGGCCGGCATGCGCTCGTCGCCGCATCTCGATTTCGCCGGAGAGGTGAGGGCGGCGACGAAATTCCCGACCTTCCACGCGGCGCGCATATCCGACGTGGCCACCGCACGCCACGCCATTGCCACCGGCAAGCTCGACATGGTCGGCATGACCCGCGCCCATATCGCCGATCCGCACATCATCAAAAAGGTGATGGAGGGCCGCGAGCATGAGATCCGCCCGTGCGTGGGCGCCACCTATTGTCTCGACCGCATTTATGAGGGCGGCGAAGCGCTTTGCGTCCACAATGCCGCGACTGGCCGCGAGGCCGAAATCCCGCATATCATCGTCAAGACCGAAGGACCGAAGCAGAAAATCGTGGTCATCGGAGCCGGCGCCGGCGGGCTGGAGGTTGCGCGGGTCGCAGCCGAGCGCGGCCACAAGGTGACGGTGCTTGAAGCATCGAGCCAGGCCGGCGGCCAAATTCGACTGGCGACGCAGAACCCGCGCCGCAAGGAGCTGATCGGCATCATCGACTGGCGGCTGGCCGAACTCGCCCGGCTCGGCGTCGAGATCCGCTACGACACCTGGGCGGAGAAGGACGATGTTCTGGCGCTGTCACCCGACGTGGTGGTGGTCGCCACCGGGGGCCTGCCGCAGAACCCGCCGCTGACGGCCGGCGACAATCTTGTCACCTCAAGCTGGGACATCATGGCCGGCAGCGTCAAGCCGGCCGAAAATGTACTGCTCTATGACGACAATGGCGGCCATCAGGGCATGGGCGCCGCCGAACTGATCGCCAATGCCGGCTCGAAACTCGAACTTGTCTCGCCCGAACGTTTCTTTGCCCCGGAAATGGGCGGCATGAACCATGTGCCGTATATGCGCGCCTTTCAGGAAAAGGGCGTCACCATCACCATCAACACGCGGCTGCGTTCGGTGCGCCGCGAGGGCAACCAACTGGTCGCCGAACTGGCATCGGATTTCGCCGATGGCTGGCGCGGCGAGCGCAGGGTCGACCAGGTGGTGGTCGAGCACGGTACGTTGCCGCTCGATGATCTCTATCTCTCGCTGAAGCCGCTGTCGAAGAATGTCGGTGCGGTCGACTACGAACGGCTGGTGAGCGGTGGCGACATCTTCCCCAAGCGCAATCCAGAAGGCGGCTTTGTACTGTTCCGCATCGGCGACGCGGTCGCCTCGCGCAACATCCATGCCGCCATCTACGACGGCATCAGGTTCGGCTTGCGGATCTGAAATTGGGCGTTGCGAGGATCGGTGGCGCGCGGCCGGACCTGCGTACGAGAGCCCATGTACTTCGGTCTGGCCGCGCGCCCGCACGTCATTGGCTCGTCGCCAGACAACGTACGATTCTGTGAGGGTGTGCCGCGTGGCGGCGTTCAAAACATTCTGGCGGTGGCCATGCACAGCACTGTCAGCACCAACAGCCCCCCGGCAATGCGCTCGCCTCTTGTCATCTTCGCGCGCAACTGCCTTTCCGTTGCCGTATCGGCACCGGCAAGCTGCCTGCTGGCTGAGCCCACCAGCGCGCCTTGCACGCCGGCGGCGATCAGGGCCGTCACGATGCCCAGCGCCAGCACCTTCTCCATCGAGCCGAAAACACCCTCGTGAAAGAAATACCAGAGCAGTATGCCGGTCAGGAAAACCAGGCCGGCAGCGCCCATTTGCGGCCGGAAGAACCGTTCCGCCCGGATGTCCGGGTCTCGGCCGACCGCGATGGTCGTGCCCGCCCAGAATACGCCTGCCATGACATGAAGACCGATAACGACGATGTAGACATATTGCATGACCGGATTTCCTCTTTAGCCCGCCATCTCTAGATGATTAGATATCGAATGGTTAGATGTCAATATATAAGTGGTGCCAGTTCCATCCGTGCATGACACCGTCTAGGGTCCTGCAATGACACCCTTTGACCGCCCGCCAGTCGGCATGAATCTCGGACGAACCGCCAAGCTGGTTGCCCAGGCCTTCGATGCTGCCCTGGTCGAGGCTGGAGGTACATTGCCGATCTGGCTCACGCTGCTATCGGTCAAGTCGAGCAACCTTGCCAACCAGCGCGAGCTTGCCGGCATGATCGGTATCCAGGGCGCGACGCTGACCCATCATCTCAACGCCATGGAGGCGCAGGGCCTGCTGATGCGCCGCCGCGACCCCGTCAACCGCCGGGTTCATCTGGTCGAATTGACCGAGGCCGGAGAAGCGATGTTCGAGACACTGCGAAAGGCCGCGCTCGTCTTCGACAAGCGGCTGCGAGTGGGATTGACCGACGAGCGTCTGGCGGAGTTCGCGCAGGTGCTGGCTGTGTTGCGGGGCAATGTCGGGGGATAGAACCCGACGGACCAAGAATTTCCTTGGACTGGACTTCCCTCATCACATTTGTAACGTTCCATTGTCCGGCTGATCCTGGTGGGGAGAGGTCAGGCTCAACTCTTCTGCAAAATCTGTGCAAGAATACCGAAGCCGCTGGCTTCGGCAGCGAGAAGTCGCCGGAAAACCTAACAACGTTCGGGGGGACAAGTTGACCAAAGAAGATCTGTTCGTTCCGCGCCAGACCAACACGGCGCTTTACATCCAGCTATACGAGGCTGGATATCCGCTTGCCGATATCGCCCGGGTGCAGAAGGCGTATCGTGTGTGTTGCGCGATGTTCAACGGCCGTTATCGCAAGACGGGACGGCCTTTCATCTGCCATGCGGTGGGAGCTGCGTCGTCGGTCGCGCATTTCGACAAAAGCGTCGATCTTGTCCTCGCTGCTATGTTTCACGCCGCCTATGACGGAAGCCAGTATCCGGACGGCAAATCCAGCAGGCGAACCGATGCTCACCGCCAGTGGCTGGAGCAAAAAATTGGTCCTCGCGTCGAGGGTCTTGTCGCTCGCGTGGTCGGACTGAAATTCGACACGGGAGATCCCGAGCGCATTGTGGACAAAGGTGTGCCGACCGGCGACGAGGACATTCTGTTCCTGGCGCTTGCCCATGAGGTCGATGACCTAGCGGACGGCGGACTGGCGTTTGCGCCCAAATACGGCCAGTCGATTCGTTCGAGGGTTGCTGCCTGCGCCACTCTGGCCAGGAATCTGGGCCGCGAAAATCTTGCCGCCACCATCGAAGGTTACGGCGCCCGCTACGAGACGATGGCGTGGGCTGCTCCCCTCCAGGAGACGAAGCTGGTGGGCTTTCAGATGACGCCTAATTTGCGCACATACATCAAATTGCGTCGGCACAAGCTGCGCGGGGAATCGATCGAGGTGCTTTGACGCCTTGCCGGCCATGCGACAGCATCGGGTACCGATGCACATCCGCTGAAGAACTTGCCGTCCTCACCGGTTCAGTCGTCGTAGCCCTGGATTGCCCCAAAGGCGTAACGGCGCAGCTTCAGCGCGGCGATCAAATTGGTCAGCTTCGTCTTGCCGTCGAAGCCGTCCTGAAACATCTCGTCATGCATCAGCAAGATCAGCTTGCCGGGCTTGACGAAGCGGCCATAGCCGAACAGATGATCGATCTCGCTGACCAGATGGTCGACGCTCTGCACCGGCTCGCCGTTGTCCTTGTGCACCCATTCATGGTCCCAGCCGTAGAGATAGAAGCCTGAGGCCGCGACAAATTCGTAGTCGGGCTCTTCATGCCCCTCCTGGGCGAGGCCAAGCGAAGTGTCGTTCTTCGACATGGAGGGCAGCCTGAACACGTCGCGCCCCGGCAGCCTTGCATGCACCACGGGCTTCAAGCCGAGCACCGCGTTTGCCCGTACCATGTCGGCGACGACACCCTCGGTGTCGCCGTAGAAATGCCGGTAGTGATTGTAGGCATGGCTGTAGCTGTGGTTGCCGAGCGTCACCAGAGGAAGCTGCTTGGCGCGCTGGACGAGCGCTCTGTTGGCAGCGCTCGCCTGTGCGTGCATGCCGACCATGAATAGGGTTGCAGGAACCTGCTCGGCCTCCAGCACGTCGAGGATGTTGCTTGTGCCGTTCAGCGGCCCATCGTCGAAGGTAAGATAGATGGTGCGATCGGCGCCCTGGGCGGGGGCCGCAAAGATCAGCAGTGCCGCAAGGGCAAACCGAAACGGTGTCATCAGCCCCGATATCCCTGTTGCGATCACGACAAGGCGGCCATCTTCACACGCGGTTGTCAAGGCAGCCCGGCCGTACCTATGCCAGGCTTCCTTGCAGCACCGTCAGCTTGGCCTTCTTCGGCATGCGAGCGGTCAGCCATTCCAGCGCCTTGTCGTGCGGCATCGGGAAGGCGATGGAGTAGCCCTGCACCTGGTCACAGCCGATCGCCATCAGCGAATCGAGCTCGGCCTCGGTTTCGGCACCCTCCGCGACGATCGAGATGCCGAGGCCACGCGCCAGCTCGGTGATGGCGCGCACGATCTTCGAGTTGTCGCCATTCTCATGGATGTTCTGAACGAAGCGGCGATCGATCTTCAGCCGGTCGATCTCGTTCGGGTTGACATGGCTGAGCGAAGCATAGCCGGTGCCGAAATCATCGAGTTCGAGATGGACGCCGGCTGCCCTGATGTGGCGCAGCTTGGCGGCGATGCCTGTCTTTTCGTCGTCGAGGATGACGGATTCGACGATTTCCAGCGACAGTTTTTGCGGCGGCAGCCCAGCCTTTTCCAGCGTCTCGAACAAGAACGCATCGAAATCGTGCTCGCGCAGCTCGGTGCCGGAAACATTGACGGCAAGCCGTCCGAAGGCAATGCCGGCGCGATTCCATTCGGCCGCCTCGTTGATCGCCTTGGTGATGACGATGCGGCCGATCTCGGGCATGAAGCCGCATTTCTCGGCGACCGGGATGAATTCGCCGGGCGGGATCATGCCGCGCTCCGCATGGTTCCAGCGCACCAGCGCCTCGATGCCGCTGATCGTGCCGTTGGTCAGCGAGACCTGCGGCTGGAAATAGACCTGGAACGCCCGCTCCGCGATGGCGACCTTGATGTCGTGCTCGAGCTGCTTGCGATAATCGAGTTCGCGGCGCAGTTCCTCGGAGAAGAAAGAGAAGTTGCCACCGCCAAGCTTCTTGGCGGAATAAAGCGCCAGGTCGGCATGGACCAGCAAATCCCCAGCATTGTCGGCGTCGATCGGATAGACCGCGATGCCGGCGCTGGCGCCTGGGAGAATGGTCGTGCCCTGGAAGACGATCGGCTCGTTGATGTGCGCCAGGATGCGCCGCGCCAGCATGTTGATGTCTTCGGTGCCGCCGGCGCCGCCGAGGATCATGACGAACTCGTCGCCGCCCAGGCGCACGCACAGATCCGACGCCCGGCAGGAATCGCGCATGCGCTGTGCCGTGACGACCAGCACATAGTCGCCGGCGGCGTGGCCGAGCGTATCGTTGATCTGCTTGAACCGATCGAGATCGAGCTGGACGACGGCAAGGCGTTCGCGACGCCGGTGCGTGCCCTTGATCAGCGTGTCGAAATGATCGGTCAGGAACGTGCGGTTGTGCAGGCCGGTGAGGCCGTCATGAACCGCGATGAAGGCCATGGAATTGCGCGCGTCGATCAGTTCATGCGTCTTGCGCAGGATGGCGTTCGACATCGGCCTGAAGATGAAGAGCGCCACCAGTATGATGACGCCGATTGTGGCGTAGAACAGCGTGCGATGGAGAGCGAGCAGCTTCTCGGAGCGGTCGTCGGCGTCGGCAGTGATGCGCTGGCCGAGCGCGGCATAACCCGACAAGGTCGCATTGGCGACTGAGGCGTCGAGATTGACGCGTTCGCCGCCGCCCTTGTAGCCGCCATTGCCGCTGAATTGCGATTCATAGGCCGAGATCAGGCGGTCGCCATTGGCGATCAGCCCGACGGAGAAATAGTCGAGGTGGAAGGGCTTGGCGAAGAGGACGCTTTCGATCGACTTCGGGTCGAGCTTGGCCGGCGATTGCGGATCGGCTCCTGTCTGATCGAGCAGCAGGTCGTAGTTGGTCTCGAACTCCGCCGTTGCCTGCTTGAGCGCGCTGACCAGCGCCGGTTGCTTGTCGCGTGAACCGGCACCGTTGCACTGGCAAGGAAGACGATGCGCTGCGACAGCGTCTTTTGTGTGCTGACGATGTCGAGCAAGGTGTGATTGTGCTGCTGGGTGGCCATCATCTGCTGCAGCAGTATGAAGGAGGCGATCACCATGGCCGCAATGATCAGCAGGGCCAGCCAATAGCCAGCCTTGATCAGCAGTATGAGCTTGCCTGAAACGGTTTGCACCGGCTGCTGCGACATTTTCGGGGGCGGCCCTCTCGCCTAAGGATTCTTGCCTAGGGATTCTTGCCTAGGGATTCTTGTATGAGCACCATTGAACTGCAAACGTTAACAGGACCGGAAATCGACGGCTGTCCGGCAAGGGGCGGCCGTGGAAAGATCGCGGAATGGTTATCGGCTCGTTTAGCACCGTACCGGCATTTGAGCGGTCATCGGCCAGAACCTTTGTCGTGGCGTCGTTCCTCGGCCGCGTGATGATCGACATCGGGGCCGCATCGTGCTGCTTGCCACCGATCCGGTCGTTTTTGCGATGGATTTTTCGCGCGGACGAGACGACAGTCGGCCCACATCAAACGAGGCTAGGTCATGACCGCAGCATTCCTCTCCCACATCGACAGCGAGCTCGCGGGGCTCAAATCGGCAGGCCTCTACAAGTCGGAGCGGGTGATCACTTCGACGCAGTCGGCCGAGATCGAGGTCGGCGGCGACAAGGTGTTGAATTTCTGTGCCAACAACTATCTCGGCCTCGCCGATAGCGCCGATTTGCGCAATGCTGCCAAGCAGGCGCTCGACCGCTATGGCTACGGCATGGCATCGGTGCGCTTCATCTGCGGCACGCAGGAAGAGCACAAGCAGCTCGAATCGACGATTTCCTCCTTCCTCGGCATGGAAGACACCATCCTTTACGGCTCCTGCTTCGATGCCAATGGCGGCCTGTTCGAGACGCTGCTGGGCGAGGAAGACGCCATTATTTCGGATGCCTTGAATCATGCCTCGATCATCGATGGTGTGCGGCTGTCGAAGGCCAAACGTTTCCGCTACGCCAACAACGACATGGCCGATCTCGAGGCGCGCCTGAAGGAAGCCCGGGACTGCCGCTTCCGGTTGATCGCCACCGACGGCGTGTTTTCGATGGATGGCATCATCGCCAATCTCAGGGGTGTCTGCGACCTCGCCGAGAAGTATGACGCCATGGTGATGGTCGACGACAGCCATGCCGTCGGCTTCGTCGGTCAGAACGGCCGCGGCTCGGCCGAGCATTGCGGCGTCGAGGGCAGGGTCGACATCATCACCGGGACGCTCGGCAAGGCACTTGGTGGGGCCTCCGGTGGTTACACCTCGGGCAAAAGCCAGGTGGTCGACTGGTTGCGCCAGCGCTCACGGCCGTATCTCTTTTCCAACACGCTGATGCCGGCGATCGCCGGCGCTTCGATCAAGGTGTTCGAGCTGATCAAGGACGGCGATGGGCTGCGCGACAAACTCTACGACAACGCTGCGCGGTTCCGGTCGCAAATGGGCAAGCTCGGCTTCACGCTGGCCGGAGCGGATCATCCGATCATCCCGGTGATGCTGGGCGATGCCAGCCTGGCGCAGGAGATGGCCGCGCGCATGCTGAAGCGCGGCATCTACGTCATCGGCTTCTCCTTCCCGGTGGTGCCAAAGGGGCAGGCGCGCATCCGCACGCAGATGTCGGCGGCGCATTCCAGCGCCGATATCGACCGCGCGGTGGAAGCGTTCGCCGCCGTCGGGCGCGAACTCGGCGTCATTTCCTGACAAGCCGGAATCGAAAAGCGATTCCGGAACAAGAGCTTCAAGGGACAAAAGCATGTCGAACATGATGAAAGCGCTGGTGAAGGCCAAGGCCGAACCAGGCATCTGGATGGAACAGGTGCCGGTGCCGGAAATCGGCCCTAACGACGTGCTGATCAAGATCAAGAAGACGGCGATCTGCGGCACCGACGTGCACATCTACAATTGGGACCAGTGGGCGCAGAAGACGGTGCCGGTGCCGATGGTGACGGGCCATGAATTCGTCGGCA
>NZ_RZQT01000091.1:0-23118 GCF_003998485.1 Mesorhizobium sp. M7A.F.Ca.CA.001.04.2.1 | reverse complement strand
CTCTTGCCCTTCTTGGCAAGGAACGCCTGCCGTTCCGCGTCGGCCTTGGCCTTTGCCGCCTCGCGCATTGCCAGCTTCCTGGCTTCGAGCGCCTTGGCTTTGGCGGCTTCCTTGTCGGCAACGATTTTGGCCTCGATCTTCTTGATCTGGGCGAGGTCGTCGGGCGTCGGGTTTTTCTTCTTCTTGAGAAGCTTCAATTGCGACGCATCACTCTTGACGGCGACGTTGATGGCAGAAGTTGTTTCAGCCGAAGGCTGTGCGGCCATATTGGCCGGAACGCCTGCGAAAGCGGGGGAACTCACGCCGAGTGCGGCGCAAAGTCCCAGGAAAATGAAGCTGCGAAGCTGCATGGCGAAGATCCGATCGTTCTATGCTTGTTGCCACGGCGTCGCCCAGCGCCCCCCAAGGGCGCCGGAAATGCCGCGTGCAATCTATAGTCGAATAAGCGCGGCCGCCTCAAGCGTGGGGCCATGCCTCACCCCGTCGAATCTTCGTGATCTCGCTGCATTTGCCGCGACTGTGTTCAAACGACCACAGATCGCGGTTCAGGCACCGAGGACTACTGGTTTGGAACCTGCGGGGTCGCCGGTGCGGCGGGAGCCGTGCCGTTGGTCGCCGGCGGCGTCGAGCCGGCGGCAGGCGCAGTGGCCGGGGCAGTCGCAGGAGCCGAAGCATCGTTGCCGGAAGGCGTCGTCGGCGTGGTGGTGCCCGCGGGCGCCGGAGTTGTGGTTCCAGGCAACTGGTTGAGCACGCCTTTGCCGGCGCCGTCCGAGGTCGCCGGCACGCGGTCCAGGATATCGATCGGCTTTTCGCCGTAGCGGGCGACGATCGACAGGGTCAAGGAGGTGGCGAAGAAGGCAGCCGCCAGGATCGCCGTCGCACGCGTCAGCGCATTGGCCGCACCACGCGCGGTCATGAAGCCGGACCCGCCACCGATGCCGAGGCCACCGCCTTCGGAACGCTGCAGCAGCACCACGCCGACAAGGGCGAGCACGACCATGAGATGGATGACGATCAGTACGGTTTCCATAGTTTATCCTGGCAAGGCCTTGCCCGGCCGCGGACACGACCGGTGAATTGGAGGCGGCTCAATACAATGCTTTGACGGCATTTCCAAGCCCGTGGCCGGAATATGGGAAGCAACCCGTCCTTTGCAACGATTTCGTGCACCGGAAGCCCTGTCCGGCGGGGAAAATGTCTTCAAGCAATATTGCGATAGGCCTCGGCGATGCCGAGAAAGTCCGCCGCTTTCAGGCTGGCGCCGCCAACCAGCGCGCCGTCGACATTCCTGACGCCGAGCAGTTCGACCGCGTTGGAGGGCTTGACCGAGCCGCCATAGAGAATGCGCACCTTCGCCGCGACGCCGCCGAGCTTTTCCGACAGCTTTTCGCGGATATGTGCGTGTGCCGCAGCGACGTCGGCCGCCGTCGGCGTCAGGCCGGTGCCGATCGCCCATACCGGCTCATAGGCAATGATGGTGTTGGACGGGGTGGCGCTTGGCGGGACCGAGCCCTCGACCTGCCGCGACAGCACGTCCAGCGTGGCGCCCGCTTCACGCTGCTCATGCGTTTCGCCGACGCAAATGATGGCAACAAGCCCGGCACGCCATGCGGCGGATGCCTTGGCCTGGACAGTGGCGTCATCCTCGCCGCGTTGCTCGCGGCATTCGGAATGGCCGACGATGACATGGCTCGCACCGGCATCCCTGAGCATTTCCGCCGAGATGCAGCCGGTGTAGGCGCCGCTCTCCTTGGTGTGGCAATCTTCGCCGCCGGCATGCACCGGCGTGCGCGACAGGATCTCGGCGGCGTGGGCAAGCAGGGTTGCGGGAACGCAAACCAGCGCTTCGGTCTCCGCGTCAAGCCCACTCATGAAGCCGTTGCCGATCATCCTGAGCTCGTTGAGGGAGGCGCTGGTGCCGTTCATTTTCCAGTTGCCGGCGACGAGCGGGCGAATTCCTGGCGTCATGGGTTTGCTTCTCCGGATGATATCGGGGCTCTGGCCCTCACTACCAAAATCAGGCCACAAAGCAATCGACAGTGGGCCGGAAGGGCGCTATTGCGCTTGTTTCAGACTCGGCGCATGCGAAAATGCGCATAAATCGGAAGTAAAAATGCTTGGTATATTGAGAAGCGCGGCAGGCACCTGGGTCGCGAAGGGGCTGTTGGTGCTGCTGGTGCTCAGCTTTTTGGTCTGGGGCGTTTCCGGACGGCTGATGGGCGGTTTGGCCGGCCATGATTCGGTGATAACCGCTGGCGGCACCAAAGTGTCGATCAACGAATACCGTCTCGCCTATGATCGCCAGCTCGCCGTCATGTCGCAGCAGTTCGGCCAACGTCTCAGCCACGAACAGGCAAAGGCGCTCGGTGTCGATAACCAGGTGTTGGCGCAGCTCGTCTCGGGTGCCGTTCTCGATGAACAGGCCCGCAAGCTGGGCCTCGGACTTTCCAAGGATCGGCTGGCCGAGCTGACACGCGAAGACCCGGCCTTCAAAGGCCCGGGCGGCCAGTTCGATCGCAGAACGTTCGAATATATGCTGCAGCAGATTGGCATGCGACCCGAGGACTATTTGAAGAACCGTGCTCAGGTGGCGGTGCGCCAGCAGATTGTCGAGGCGGTCTCGGACGGCCTCAAGGCTCCGGACACTTTCTTCAAGGCAGTTGCGCTCTATCGCGGCGAAGACCGCACCATCGACTATTTGACGCTGCCCAAGGCACTGGTGGAGCCGATAGCGGCGCCATCCGATAGCGTGCTTTCGGCCTATTTCGAAGCCAACAAGAAGACATATGCGGCACCCGAATACCGCAAATTCTCCTATGTCCGCCTCGAGCCGGTCGACATCATGGATCCGACCGCCGTCACCGACCAACAGGTCAGCGACGATTACAACAAGAACAAGGCGCGTTACACCACGCCGGAATTGCGTACCATCGAGCAGCTCGTGTTCAAGACGCCGGATGCGGCCAAGGCCGCGTTCGATTCGCTCAAGGCAGGCGCCACTTTCGACAAGCTGGTCACGGCGGAAGGCAAGACCCCGGCCGACACGTTGCTCGGCACGCTTGCCAAGGACAAGATCGCCGACAAGGCGGTCGCCGACGCCGCCTTCGCGCTTAACGCCAATGAAGTCAGCCAGGTCGTGCAGGGCGCCTTCGGTCCGGTGCTGCTGCGTGTCACCGAGATCAAGCCCGAAGTGGTGAAGCCGCTGGCCGAGGTGTCCGACCAGATCCGCAAGGATCTGGCGCTGGGCGAGGCAAGCCGCATCCTTCTGGACGTGCGCGACAATTACGATGACACCCGCGCCGCCGGCAGTTCGCTGGCCGACGCTGCGGCCAAGCTGAAGCTGAAGGTCGTCACCATCGACGCCATCGATCGCAGTGGACTGCGGCCAGATGCAAGCATCGTCAAGGACCTGCCGCAATCGCCGGAGCTGATCAAAGCGGTCTTCGACGCCGAACCCAACACGGAAAACGATGCCTTGACCACAGCCGACAACGGCTTCGTCTTCTATGAGGTGGCGTCCATCACGCCGGCTCGCGACCGCACGCTGGATGAGGTTCGTCAGAAAGTCGTGGCCGACTGGACGGCGGCGGAAACAAGCAAGCGGCTCGCCGCCAAGGCTGACGAGCTGGAAAAGCGGCTCAAGGCCGGCGCAACGCTCGATGTCATTGCCAGCGAACTGAAGCTGGAAAAGCAGACCAAGCGCGGTGTCAAGCGCGAGGCTGACGACGTCGATTTCGGCAAGGAAGGTGCCGCAGCGATGTTCGGAGTCGGCGAAGGCGGTACCGGCCTGATCCCCTCGCCTACCGGCGACGGGCAGATCCTGTACAAGGTCGCCGAAGTGTTCGAGCCCGCCGGGGCCGATGCCAGCTCGGTGCCGGATGACGCACAGAAATCCTTCACCTCCGGCATGTCGGACGACCTGCTCGACCAATTGGTGGCGCAGTTGCAGACGCAGTACGACGTTCGCGTCGACCAGGCCGCCGTCGCCCAAGCCTCGACAAGATGAGCGCGCTGAAAACCCATATCGCCAAGATCGCGACCGGTAGCGCGCTTTCCTTCGAGGAAGCGCGCGAGGCCTTCGATATCATCATGTCGGGTGATGCGACCCCCGGCCAGATCGGCGGTTTCCTGATGGCGCTGCGCGTGCGCGGCGAGACGGTGAGCGAGATTTCCGGCGCCGTCGCCACCATGCGGGCCAAGATGCTGCAAGTCGACGCGCCGGACGGCGCCATCGATATCGTCGGCACCGGCGGGGACAATTCCCACAGCGTCAATATTTCCACGGGATCGGCCTTTGTCATCGCCGGCAGTGGTGTGCCGGTTGCCAAGCACGGCAATCGTGGCCTGTCCTCGCTGACAGGAGCCGCCGACGTGCTGGTTGCGCTCGGCGTCAAGATCGACATCTCGCCCGAATTCATCGGCCGCTGCATCCACGAGGCTGGCATTGGTTTCATGTTCGCGCCCGCGCACCATCCAGCGATGAAACATGTCGGTCCGACCCGCGTCGAACTCGGCACCCGCACCATCTTCAACCTGCTCGGGCCGCTCTCCAATCCAGCTGGCGTCAAGCGGCAGCTGGTCGGTGTGTTCCTGCCGGAATGGATCCTGCCGGTTGCCGAGACGCTGAAGGCACTGGGTGCGGAGCATGCCTGGGTTGCTCATGGCGACGGCTATGACGAGATCACCACCACCGGCGAGACGCAGGTCGCCGAACTGATCGGCGGCGAGATCCGCAGCTTCACCCTGACGCCTGAAGCGGTCGGGTTGCCGCGCCACAGCAGGGACGAACTGCGTGGCGGCGATGCGGACTACAATGCCAAAGCCTTGCGCGATATGTTGGGCGGCGCTGCCGGCGCCTATCGCGACACCGTGCTGATGAATGCCGGCGCCGGCCTGGTGGTGGCGGGCAAGGCGACGACGCTTGCCGACGGCATCGCGCTCGCCGCGCAAGCCATCGACAGCGGCCGGGCCCTGCAAGTGCTCGACAGGCTGGTCGAGATTTCGAACGGGTAAAACGTGTCTGACATTCTTCGCAAGATCGAGGCCTACAAGCGCGACGAGATCGCGGCGGCAAAGGCACGTGTGCCGCTGGCCGAAATCAAGGCGCGAGCCAAGGACGCCGACGCACCGCGCGGTTTTCTTGCCGCGCTCGAAGCAAAGCGCAAATCCGGCGCCTTTGCGCTGATCGCCGAGATCAAGAAGGCAAGCCCGTCCAAGGGGCTGATCCGCGCCGATTTCGATCCGCCGGCGCTGGCGCTGGCCTATGCCAAGGGTGGCGCTGCCTGTCTTTCGGTGCTGACCGACGCACCGTCCTTCCAGGGCGCGCCGGAATTTCTCACCCGGGCGCGAGCCGCCGTCGCGCTGCCGGCGCTGCGCAAGGATTTCCTGTTCGATCCCTATCAGGTCTACGAAGCCCGCGCCTGGGGCGCGGATGCCATCCTGATCATCATGGCCAGCGTCGACGACGCCCTGGCGAGCGAGCTTGAGGCAACGGCATTCGAACTCGGCATGGATGCGCTGATCGAGGTGCATGATGAGGCCGAGACGCTGCGCGCGCTAAAACTGTCGTCGCGGCTGATCGGCATCAACAACCGCAATCTGAGAACATTCGAGACCAGCCTTAAAACGTCGGAGCGGCTGGCACCCATGGTGCCGGGCGGCCGCCTGCTGGTCAGCGAGAGCGGTATTTTCTCGCATGACGACTGCCTCAGGCTGCAAAAGAGCGACATCGGCACTTTTCTTGTCGGCGAGAGCCTGATGCGGCAACAGGACGTCACCACCGCGACGCGCCTGCTTCTGACAGGCAAGGCTTTGGCCGAGGCTCTCTGACGATGGTATCAGGCCTGACCCATCTCGGCGCGCAAGGCGAGGCCAACATGGTCGATGTCGGCGACAAGGAAGAAACAACGCGCACGGCGATCGCCGAAGGCTTTGTCGCGATGCAGCCCGAGACGCTGAAGATGATCCTCGCCGGCAACGCCAAGAAGGGTGACGTGCTCGGCACCGCGCGCATTGCCGGCATCATGGCGGCGAAGAAGACGCATGAGCTGATCCCGCTCTGCCATCCGCTGCTGCTGACCAAGGTTTCCGTCGACATCGAGCCGGACCACGCTTTACCTGGCCTGAAGGTCACCGCGCTGGCGCGCGTCACCGGCAAGACGGGCGTCGAGATGGAAGCGCTGACGGCCGCTTCGGTAGCCTGCCTGACCATCTACGACATGGCCAAAGCAGTAGACCGCGCCATGGTCATCACCGGCATCCGCCTGGTCGAAAAGACCGGCGGCAAGTCGGGTGACTACAAGGCGAGCTCCTGATGGCGCTGGTTCCTATCGCGGAGGCGCTTGAACGCCTGCTCGATGGTGCGGCACCTCTAGCCGGCGAAAGCGTTCCTCTGTTCGAGGCGGTGGATCGTGTTCTGGCGGAACCGGTCGTGGCACTCCGTACCCAGCCACCTTTCAACGCTTCCGCCATGGATGGCTATGCCGCTCGAGCCGCCGACGTGGCGTCGGTACCATCCAGGCTGTCGGTGATCGGCATGGCGCCGGCCGGACGTGGTTTTGCCGGTAGGATCGGCAAGGCACAAGCGGTGCGCATCTTCACCGGCGCGCCGTTGCCCGAAGGCGCCGACACCATCGTCATCCAGGAGAATGTCCGCGACCTCGGCGGCGGCGAAATCGAAGTGACCGAGCCGACGGCGCAATGGCGCAATATCCGTCGCATCGGGCTCGATTTTTCAACAGGCGACATGCTGCTCGAAAGAGGCCGTTTGCTCGACCCGGCGGCACTGTCGCTGGCAGCATCGGCCAACCATCCCCGGGTCAACGTGGTGAAACGACCGCTGGTCGCCATCATCGCCACCGGCGATGAATTGCTGCCGCCGGGCAGTGATCTCGGCCCGGACCAGATCATCTCGTCCAATGCCTATGGCGTCGCTGCCGCCGCACACTCGGTCGGCGCCCGCGCGCTCGATCTCGGCATTGCCGCCGATCGCAAGGAGGCCATCGCCGAACTGGTGCAAAAAGCGGTCGCGGCCGGTGCGGATGTCATCGTGACGCTTGGTGGCGCCTCGGTCGGCGATCACGACCTGATCCACGATGTGCTGACCGGCGAAGGCATGACGCTCGGCTTCTGGAAGATCGCCATGCGCCCCGGCAAGCCGCTGATGTTCGGCCGCCTCGGCGATATCAGGTGCATCGGCCTGCCCGGCAACCCGGTGGCAAGCCTGGTCTGCTCGCAACTGTTCCTGAAGCCGCTGCTGGCGCGGCTCGGCGGCCGCAACCATCGCCAGGACATTCGCCCAGCGCGACTGGGTACCGCAATGCCGGCCAATGATTTGCGCCAGGACTATGTCCGAGCCGTGGTCAGGGAAGATGACGGCGCGCTGGTGGCGACGCCGTTCGGCATTCAGGATTCCTCGATGCTGAGAATGCTGGCCGACGCCAACGGGCTGATCGTGCGGGCGCCGTTTGCCCCTGCAGCAGCCGCGGGCGAGGCTTGCAGCGTTTTGATGCTGCGCTGAGGAATTCCAGGCAAGCCGTTCATAACAGACGAGAAAGTGATCTCGGCTCTAGCTGGAGATCAAGCTCTGCGTCAGCGGATGCGCCGGATCGGTAAGGCCGTCGACAATGTCGTAGTGATGCCGGTCGGGCTCGACCACGGTGCTGGTGGTGGCGCCGAGGCCGGTCCAGATGTTGGCAAGCAACGCATTCTGGCGCAGGAACTCGGCGCGCTCACCGCCGCCGGCCCAGCAGGTGATGCGGGCGCCATCCATCGGGCGCAGCAGGGCTGGGCTTTCAGCCAGCGCCTCCTCTTCGTCGATTGCCAGGTCCTTGTTCATGCCGGTGCGCATGAGCGGACGCAAATCGTGTAGACCTGAAATCGAAACGACATGGCGTATGCGCCGCGCCACATCCGGCGCCAAAGGCGTGGTTGTCGTCACCATCCGGGTGGCGAGATGGCCGCCGGCCGAATGTCCGGTCAGCATCAGCGGTCCGTCAACCATTGCCGCTGCCTTGCCAATCGCCGCCCCGACCTCCCGGACGATGCCTGCGATGCGTATGTCCGGGCACAGCGTGTAGGAGGGCATCGCAACGGCGAAGCCGCTGCCGACCGCGCCATTGGCGAGATGCGACCACAAGCTCTTGTCGGTCTCCAGCCAGTAACCGCCATGGATAATCACCACCAGTCCTTTGGGCGCGGCCTTGGGAAGGAAAAGATCGAGCCCATTGCGCGGCCCGTCGCCATAGGCGATGTCGAGCCGTGCCCGGCTCTCTGCCGAGAGCGCATCACGGAATGCTGCCGCTGGCTCGGCCCAGGCGGCTGGCCAACGGTCGCTGCCGGCAATGTTCGCGCCGTTGGCATAGGCATCATCCCAATCGACGATGTGACGTTCGAACATCTGCGCCCTCCCCCAAAACGGCATCGCTGTTGCGCTAGCAATGGCCAGCGCCACGCCATGCGTCAATGCTCCAGGGCAAAAACATTTTAGGCTTGAAACAAATTTCGACTGGTGCGATCCTGCCCTTACGAACAGCCGACAATGGGAGGTCTGCTGTGCTGCCCTCACCTGCAGATGTTCACCCTTTCGGGCGCGCATCTCCGAGCAGGCGTGATGGGCAGCACGAAGCCTCCTCAGAGCAGGACCTTAGGATCCACCACATCCAGCCAAGGCGCATTGCGCACTGGCCAGGCAGCAGACGGGAGAGCGGCGACATGCTTGGGCCTTCAGCGCATATCGACACGTTCACGCGCGATCACCTGCCGCCGCCGGAGCAATGGCCCGATATACTGCTCGACGGCTTCGACTATCCCGAACGCCTTAACGCCGGTGTCGAACTGACCGACCGGCTGGTCGAGAAGGGCCTCGGCGACCGCACAGCCCTGATCGGCAATGGCCGCCGCCGCACCTACAAGGAACTGTCCGACTGGACGAACAGGCTCGCCCACGCGCTGGTCGAGAATTATGGCGTCGAGCCCGGCAACCGGGTGCTGATCCGCTCGGCCAACAACCCCGCCATGGTCGCCTGCTGGCTGGCTGCCACCAAGGTCGGCGCCGTGGTCGTCAACACCATGCCTATGCTGCGCGCCGGCGAACTGGCCAAGATCGTCGACAAGGCGGAAATCACCGTCGCGCTCTGCGACTCCAGGCTGATGGACGAGATGACCGCCTGCGCCAAGGACAGCGCCTTCCTCAAACAGGTCATAGGCTTCGACGGCACCGCCAACCATGATGCCGAGCTCGATCGTGCCGCTCTCGACAAGCCGGTGACATTCACCGCCGTCAACACCGGCCGCGACGATGTCGCGCTGCTCGGCTTCACCTCGGGCACGACAGGCGTGCCGAAGGCGACGATGCATTTCCACCGCGACCTCCTGATCATCGCCGACGCCTATGCCCGCGAAATCCTGGAGGTGACGCCGGACGACATCTTCGTCGGCTCGCCGCCGCTGGCCTTCACTTTCGGCCTTGGCGGGCTCGCTATCTTTCCCCTGCGCTTCGGTGCGGCGGCGACGCTGCTGGAGCAGGCGACGCCACCCAACATGATCCACATCATCGAGACCTACAAAGCCACGATCTCCTTCACCGCGCCGACTGCCTACCGCGCCATGCTGAAGGCCATGGATGAAGGTGCCGATTTGTCTTCGCTGCGGGTTGCCGTTTCAGCCGGCGAAACCTTGCCCGCTCCGGTTTTCGAAGAGTGGACGCAAAAGACCGGCAAGCCGATCCTCGACGGCATCGGCGCCACCGAAATGCTGCACATCTTCATCTCCAACCGCTTTGGCGACATGAAGCCCGCGTCGACCGGCAAGCCGGTCGGCGGCTACGAGGCGCGCATCGTCGACGACGAGATGCGCGAAGTACCGCGCGGCGCGACCGGCAGGCTGGCGGTGCGCGGCCCGACCGGCTGCCGCTACATGGCCGATATCAGGCAGAAGGACTACGTGCGCGACGGCTGGAACATCACCGGCGACACCTTCACGCAGGACGAGGACGGCTTCTTCCATTTCGCCGCGCGCTCCGACGATATGATCGTCAGCGCCGGCTACAACATTGCCGGCCCCGAGGTCGAGGCCGCACTTCTGTCACATCCCGACGTCGCCGAATGCGCGGTGATCGGCGCCGAGGACGCCGAGCGCGGCCAGATCGTCGAGGCGCATGTCGTGCTGGTGCAGGGCGTGGCGCCTGACGCATTGACCACCAAGCGCCTGCAGGACCATGTCAAGGCGACGATCGCGCCCTACAAATACCCGCGATCGGTGAAATTCATTGCTGCTTTGCCCAAGACCCAGACCGGCAAGATCCAGCGCTTCCGGCTGCGCACGGAGAAAGTCAATTGAGCGAGCCCTACGATCCGGCGTCCGAAGGCGCACAGATGTCGTTCAACGAGGCCATGTCGTACAGCGACTATCTGCACCTGGAGAAAGTGCTGGAGGCGCAGACGCCGCTGTCGTCGGCGCATGACGAGATGCTGTTCATCATCCAGCACCAGACCTCGGAACTGTGGATGAAGCTCGCTTTGCACGAGATTGGCGCCGCGATCCGCTCGATCCGCGCCGACCGGCTCGAGCCGAGCTTCAAGATGCTGTCGCGAGTCGCGCGCATCTTCGAGCAGCTGAACAATGCCTGGGATGTGCTGCGAACGATGACGCCCAGCGAATATACCGAGTTTCGCGACGCGCTCGGCCAGTCCTCGGGTTTCCAGTCCTGGCAGTATCGCGCCATCGAGTTCATGGCCGGCAACCGCAACCTGGCCATGCTCGGCCCTCACAAGCATCGGCCTGACCTCAGCGGAAAGCTGGAAGCCATCCTGGCCGAGCCATCGCTCTACGACGAAGCGCTGCTGCTTTTGGCGCGCAACGGATTCGACATCGGTGCCGATGCCAGGCGCACGGACTGGCGTGAGACGCGAACCGAGAATGAAGAGGTCCTGGTCGCCTGGCAGACTATCTACCGCGATCCGCAGCGCTACTGGATGTTCTACGAACTGGCCGAGAAGCTGGTCGACTTCGAGGATTATTTCCGCCGCTGGCGCTTCAACCACGTCACCACGGTGGAGCGCATCATCGGTCTGAAGCGCGGCACCGGCGGCACGTCGGGTGCTTCGTATCTGAAGAAAATGCTCGAGGTCGTGCTGTTTCCGGAGCTGTGGACGGTCCGCACTCGGCTCTGACATCATCGAAATGAGAACAGGCTCACCGAAGGGACGCTCTGTGGCGGAAACCCTTCGCGAACAACCGGGGACTGACCATGAGTGGAATTCCTGATCTCGCCGCAGTCGAAGCGATGGATGCCACGGATCCGCTGCGGGCCATGCGCGACCGTTTCATTCTGCCGGAGGGGGTGATCTATCTCGACGGCAATTCACTGGGGGCAGCATCTCATGCCGTTTTCGGCGAGCTGCAGCAGGCGGCGACGCAGGAATGGGCCCGAGATCTTATCCGAGCCTGGAACACGGCCGGATGGTTCGAGATGCCGATCGAACTCGGCGACCAGCTCGGACGCCTGATAGGAGCCGCGGCCGGCCAGACCGTTGTCTGCGACACGACATCGACCAACATCTACAAGGTGCTGCACGCAGCGATGGAGATGCGGCCCGGCCGGTCAGCCATCGTCGCCGAAGGTGACAGTTTTCCCACCGACCTGTACATCGCCGAAGGCGTGGCCTCGACCCGGGATGGCGTCCTGCTGCGCCTCGCGGGCGTCGACGCGCCGACCATCGAAGATCTGATCGACGAAAACGTCGCGGTGGTGCTGGTCAACCACGTCAATTACAAATCGGGTGAACTGCGCGACATGGCGGCGCTGACGCGCAGGGCTCATACGGCCGGAGCGCTGATCGTCTGGGATCTCTGCCACACCGCCGGCGCCCTGCCCGTCGAGCTCGATCAGGCAAATGCCGATTTCGCTGTCGGCTGCACGTACAAGTACCTCAACGGCGGTCCGGGCGCGCCGGCCTTCATCTATGCCGCGCAGCGCCACCACGGCGATATCAGCCAGCCGCTCAGCGGCTGGTGGGGCCATGCGCGGCCCTTTGCCTTCGAACGGGGTTATGTTGCCGGCACCGGCATCCGCCGTTTTCTGTGCGGTACGCAACCGGTCCTGTCGATGCGGGCGCTCAAAGGCGCGCTTGCCATCTGGAGCGACGTCGACATGGCGGCATTGCGAAAGAAGAGCGTCGCGCAGACAGAACTGTTCATCCAGCTCGTCGAAGCCAAGTGCGGCGCCTACGGTCTCACGCTGGAGACCACCCGCGACGCGACCAGGCGCGGCAGCCAGGTGTCGTTCCTTCACGACCACGGCTATCAAATCATGCGGGCGCTGATCGAGCGCGGGGTGATCGGTGACTTCCGCGCACCGTCGACCATCCGTTTCGGCTTCACGCCGCTCTATGTCAGCTACAAGGATGTGTGGCTGGCGGTTGAGGTTCTGGAAGACATTCTGCGCACGGGTGCATGGAAGGACCAGCGTTTCGCCGTCAAGGAAGCCGTTACCTGACGCACCGATCCCGGCGATCCGCCGTCGCTGCCCTCACTGCCTGGCAAATGACGGAGAGCTGAATTTCCAGCCAAAATGCCCAACTGACGTTGGCGTTTTGGCTCCGTTTCGTTCACGGCCAACGAACGTCCCGAAGGTTGCAATCGCCCCTTGTCGAGGCTGATCGACAGATAATGCCAAGCTTTGGTAGAGGATAAGCCACAGGTCATTAACCATAACAATTTCAATGTGAGCAGGCGCATTGCCGAAGGTGGCGCCCGTCGATCGTAACCCGCTGGCAAGCGCCAAATAATTTCAGCAGCCTTAACAAATTCATTAAACTTTAAACGGTTGCAGAACACAACTGGAACAGATAGTGTTTGTTCTGGGTTTGTTTTTCGATTCTGGTTTCAGGGAACCTGGGGGCCGCCATGCTGACACGCAAGCAACATGAACTGCTGATGTTCATCCATGAACGCCTGAAGGAGAGCGGCATTCCGCCATCCTTCGACGAAATGAAGGAGGCGCTCGACCTTGCCTCCAAATCCGGGATTCATCGGCTGATCACGGCCCTTGAGGAGCGCGGCTTTATCCGCCGGCTGCCCAATCGGGCCCGCGCGCTGGAAGTGCTGCGGCTGCCGGACTCCATCGCGCCAGGCCTCAATGCGGCAAAGAAGTTTTCGCCAAGCGTCATCCAGGGCAGTCTTGGTCAGGGTGGTGCTCTTGGCCGGCAGATCAAGCCGGCGCCTTCGCGGATGCCTTCGCCCGGCAATGACGACGATGCGGTCTCTGCCGTTTCGATCCCGGTCATGGGTCGCATCGCCGCCGGCGTGCCGATCGATGCCATCCAGCATCAGACGCATTCGATTTCGGTGCCGCCGGACATGATCATGGGCGGCGCGCACTATGCGCTGGAGGTCAAGGGCGATTCGATGATCGAGGCCGGCATCTTCGACGGCGACACCGTCATCATCCGTAACGCCGATACGGCCAGCCCCGGCGAGATCATCGTGGCGCTGGTCGATGAAGAGGAAGCGACGCTGAAGCGGTTCCGCCGCAAGGGCGCCTCGATTGCCCTCGAAGCCGCCAATCCAGCCTACGAGACACGGATTTTCGGGCCCGATAGGGTCAAGGTGCAAGGCAAGCTCGTCGGCCTGATCCGTCGCTACTGAGACGGCTGTGGGTTGACCACTGGCTTCTCGGGTTTCTTGAAGGGTGCCAGCCCCCTCGCCTCGCGAGAGTATCTGCGTTGCGTGTGCCAGGGCCGATATGGGCTGTCCACCGCGAAGCTGATCGTCGCCGGCGTGGTCGCCGATTGGCGATCGAAGAAGACCGCGGCACTGCCTTTGCGAGCCAGTTGCCGCTTGGTGATGACGAGAACCAGTGGGTTATGACAGGCGTCATAGGCGGTGGCGTCGTTGACGACGATCAGCTCGGCGAAGCCGCAGGCTTTCCAGGTGTCCTTGCGGTCCTCGACATAGGCAATGATCGCACCGGACATGTGCCTGGCCACGCAAACGCCTGAGGAGCAATAGAACGGCGATCCCGGCGGTAGCTCAACGGCATCCGCGACGTCGAATTGCCCATCGCTGTTGTCGAACACTTCCGGAACGACGATGGTTTCCGATGTCAGCGCGCGTTTCCAGTTGTCGACGGTGAATTCGTTCGGCCGTTGCCGGCTAACGGCAAGCTCACCGCCACCGATCGGCAACGCCACCAGCCGGGCGTCTTCCGAGATCAGCACATCGGGCGTGCGCGTATCCGAGACGGTCAGCAAGCCTGCCAACGCGAATGGCAGAGCCGCGAGCCGCAGCCATGTCGTCGCCATCGTCGCGATGACCAGGGCAATGGCCACCAGCAGGACCGACTGTTGCGAAATCAGCCCGACCCCATCGACAGGCGAACGCTCGGAGATCCAGCCCGATATGGCGATCATCATCGTCAGGCCCTTGCCCATCAGGTAGAGAGCTGGCCAATCCAATCCGAAAGGCATCAGCAGCGCGCTGGCGACGGCCAGGAACATGACGACGGTGACGATCGGCATAACCGCGAGATTGGCGAACAGGCTGAGCGGCGACACACGCTGAAAATGCCAGATGGCAAACAGCGTCGTGGCGCTGCCGGCGATGATCGAGGTCATGGCCAGACCAATTGCCGCCAGCAGGAATTTTCGTGTCAGGAACCCGGGCAAGGATCGCTTCGGCGGCGGCGGTCTTGCTTTTCCCGCGCGGTGATCCGCCCAGCCGGCATAAGCGCCGACCAGAGCCGCGGTCGCGGCGAACGACATCTGAAAACTCGGGCCGACCACCTCATGCGGCGACACCACGATGACGGCGATCGCCGAGATCGCCAGATTGCGCATGGTGAGTGCTGCTCGATCGAACAGAACTGCAATCAGCATCACTGCCAGCATGATGAAGCTGCGCTCGGCGGCGACGACGATACCTGAGATGACGAGGTAGGCTGCGATCGAGAACAGTGCGGCGGCAGCGGCATACTTCTTGACCGGGCGACGCGCGGAAAAATCGGGAAACAAGGCGAAGGCGCCGCGCAGCAACCCCATGATGGTGCCGGCGACCAGAGCCATGTGCAGTCCCGAAATGGAGATGATGTGGTAGATGCCGGTACGTCGCATCGCCTCATTGATGTCGTCGGGAATGCCGGCGCGCACGCCGACGATCAGCGCCGCGGCGATCTCGCCTTCGGCGCCGCCGACGCTCGCCCTGATATGGTCGGCAATGCCTTCACGGGCATTTTCCACGCTGGAGGAAATTCGGGCCGACAGCGGCATGTCGCCATCATCGGTGACGACAAGCTTGGGATTGCCGAGAAAGAACCCGCTGCCGCCAATGCCGGCAAAATAGCTGTCGAAGGAGAAATCATAGCTGTCCGGTCGCACCGGCCCGGTCGGCGGCAAAAGCTTGGCATATCCGGTGATGAGAGAGCCTGCGGTCACGTCAGCCGGGATCTTGCGTGCCGAAAGCCGCACCCGTTCCGGCGCATAGCGCAGTTTCGGTCTTGCGGTCGATGTTACGTCGATGGTCAGCCGGATACGGCCAGTTTCCATCCGGTCGAGCGAGACGACGCGGCCGGTCACCTGCGTCGAGATTTCCGAGCCCAACATTTGTGTGCCCGCACGCCACGTCTCGACCTTGGCAGCAAGCAGTCCTAGGGCGCATAAAAGTGCCGCCATGAAACACAGATGGGTCTTTGGCCATGAGCGCGAGACCAGCGCACAGATCCCCGTCAGGATGACAACCGCGACAGGTCTCGCAAAGTCGGGTTCAGCCGTCAGCGAAAAATAGCCGATCGCTCCGATCGCAAGGCAGACCGGCACCAGCAGGAAGGCCACGCCTCGGTCGAGTTCCAGGCTCGCCGCCGTGTTCACGCTGTGGCGCAGGCGAGGCAGTGATATCAGGCCGATCTGCCGGCGCACGCGCACGATCCTGCCGGTTCCGGCAACCGGAACAGAGGCGGTGACACCCGTTTGCAAGGGCAGCTTGCCGGAATCCGGCACGAGGGGCGACGGCGGCAGCAATGAGGCTGGCAGAGGCGCAAACAGGGACCGTTCGCTGACGCCAATGGCAGCGTCCTCGCCCTGATCCGAACCCCAGCCTCGTCCAGCCATCGGGTCTGCCCCTTGCGCCCTCGACACCCTATGCTACATGAACGCGCAAAGCGCGAAAGTCCGCGCGACCGCACCCCGCTTCAGATGGTTTCCGAGAGTTCCATGTCCGACAAGGTCGTCACCCGTTTTGCCCCCTCGCCCACCGGCTATTTGCACATAGGCGGCGCGCGCACGGCGCTGTTCAACTGGCTGTATGCAAAGCACACCGGCGGCACGATGCTGCTGCGCATCGAGGACACCGATCGCGAACGCTCCAATGAAGCCGCGACGGCTGCCATCCTCGACGGGCTTTCCTGGCTTGGCCTGAGCTGGGACGGCGAGCCGGTGTCGCAGTTCGAGCGTGCGCCCCGCCACCGCGAGGTGGCCGAGGAGCTCGTGCGCATCGGCAAGGCCTATTATTGCTACGCCACGCCAGCCGAACTGGAGGCCATGCGCGAGGCCGCCAGAGCCAAGGGGCTGCCACCCCGCTACGATGGCCGCTGGCGCGACCGCGCCCCCTCAGAAGCACCCGCAGGCGCCAAGGGCGCCATCCGCATCAAGGCGCCGACCGAAGGCGAGACCGTCGTCCATGACCGGGTCCAGGGCGACGTGCGCTTTCCTAACAAGGATCTCGATGACTTCATCATCCTGCGTTCCGACGGCAATCCCACTTACATGCATGCCGTCGTCGTCGATGATCATGATATGGGCGTCACCCATATCATTCGCGGCGATGATCATCTGACCAACGCCGCTCGCCAGACCGTGATCTACAACGCCATGGGCTGGAACGTGCCGTCCATGTCGCATATCCCGCTGATCCACGGCGCCGATGGCGCCAAGCTATCGAAGCGGCACGGCGCGCTTGGCGTCGAGGCTTATCGCGCCATGGGCTACCTGCCGGAGGCGCTGCTCAACTACCTGGCGCGTCTCGGCTGGAGCCATGGCGACGACGAGATCATGTCGATAAAGGACATGATTTCCTGGTTCGACATCGGCGATGTCAACAAGGGCGCGGCGCGCTTCGACTTCGCCAAGCTGGAGGCAATCAACGGCGCACATATGCGCCGCATGAGCGATGCCGAACTGTTCGACATCTTCATCGCCACCCTGCCCTACCTCGAAGGTGGCCCGGCGATCGCCGCACGCCTGAACGACAGCACCAAGGCGCAGTTGCTGGCAGCGCTTCCGGGCCTGAAGGAGCGCGCCAAGACGCTGGTGGAGCTCGTCGACGGCGCGGCCTTCCTGTTTGCCACCCGACCGCTGCCGATCGACGACAAGGCGGCCCTTCTGCTCACCGATGACGCCCGCAAGATCCTGCGCAGTGCTCACGAAGCTTTGAACGGGCTTGCGGATGACTGGACAGCCGCCTCGGCGGAGGCGGCGATCCGCGAGGTGGCAGCGGCCGGCAGCCACAAGCTCGGCGCGGTGGCCCAGCCTTTGCGCGCCGCTTTGACCGGCAAAAGCACCTCGCCGGGCGTGTTCGATGTGCTCGCCGTGCTCGGCCGCGAGGAAAGCCTGGCGCGCATCTCAGATCAAATCGATTAGGAGCAAACTGGCCCAAGAAGATTGGCATTGAAAGGCGGGTTTCGCAGTGCAACATTAGGCCTTGGCCCAATCTGGCACGCACCTCCTGAAATGCGGTGGCGAATACGCGCATTGCGGTGATTTTCGACGTGTCGCTCTGCGAAATTTGCCTTTGCCGGCATGAGGAAACAAGAAGGAGTTTGCAATGACCGAAGCTGCGAAAAAACTGGATTTGGGCAAGACCCAAGAGGCCACCGCAACGCTTGAATTCGCCGGCAAGACCCATGAATTCAAGGTGCGAAGCGGTTCGGTCGGGCCTGATGTGATCGACATCGCCTCGCTCTACTCAACTACCGGCGCTTTCACCTACGATCCCGGCTTCACCTCGACGGCAAGCTGCGAGTCCGAAATCACCTTCATCGACGGCGACGCCGGCATCCTGTTGCACCGCGGCTATCCGATCGACCAGTTGGCCGAACATGGCGACTTCCTCGAGGTCTGCTATCTCCTGCTCTACGGTGAATTGCCGACCAAGGCGCAGAAGGACGATTTCGATTACCGCGTGACGCGCCACACCATGGTGCATGAGCAGATGTCGCGCTTTTTCACCGGCTTCCGCCGCGACGCGCATCCGATGGCGGTGATGTGCGGCGTGGTCGGCGCGCTGTCGGCCTTCTATCACGACTCCACCGACATTTCCGACCCCTACCAGCGCATGGTTGCCTCCATGCGGCTGATCGCCAAGATGCCGACGATCGCGGCGATGGCCTACAAATACCACATCGGCCAGCCCTTCATTTACCCGAAGAACGAGCTGAACTTTGCCGCCAACTTCCTGCATATGTGCTTTGCCGTGCCTTGCGAGGAATACAAGATCAATCCGGTGCTGGCGCGCGCCATGGAACGCATCTTCATCCTGCACGCCGACCACGAGCAAAATGCCTCGACCTCGACCGTTCGCCTCGCCGGCTCGTCGGGCGCCAACCCGTTTGCGTGCATCGCCGCCGGCATAGCCTGCCTGTGGGGACCCGCGCATGGCGGCGCCAATGAAGCGGCGCTCAACATGCTTGGCGAGATCGGCCATGTCGATCACATCCCCGAATTCATCGCCCGCGCCAAAGACAAGGACGACCCGTTCCGCTTGATGGGCTTCGGCCACCGCGTCTACAAGAACTACGATCCGCGCGCCAAGATCATGCAGAAGACGGCACATGAGGTTCTGGGCGAGCTCGGCATCAAGGACGATCCGCTGCTCGACATCGCCATGGAGCTGGAAAAGATCGCGCTGACCGATTCCTATTTCATCGAGAAGAAGCTCTACCCGAATGTCGACTTCTATTCCGGCATTACGCTGAAGGCGCTGGGCTTCCCCACCACCATGTTCACCGTGCTGTTCGCGGTCGCCCGCACCGTCGGCTGGATCGCCCAGTGGAAAGAGATGATCGAGGATCCGCGCCAGAAGATCGGCCGCCCGCGCCAGCTCTATACCGGTGCACCGGAGCGGGATTACGTGCCGATCGCAAAGCGGTGAATCAGGAAATAGTGAGTAGTGAGTAGTGAGTAGTGAGTAGTGAAGTCGACCATTTCTACTGATTACTGACTACTCACTCTCTTGACATACCGCATCACCACCTGCGCGGCGATCTCGCCGGACGGTCTGCCCGTAGCCATGCGCCGCCTGATCTCTGCAAATCCATCCTTCTGCCAGGCACGCATGCCGCTGTCGGCGAACAGTGCCTCCAATTGCCGGGCAAGATTGTTCGGCTTGATATAGCCGTCGTAGAATTCGGGAATAAGCGCTCGATCCGATATCAGATTGGGCAGCAGCGCCGACCAGACGGAAACGAGGTACGGCGCCAAGATGCGCGCGACCGGGTCGAGCCTGTAGCAGGAAATCATCGGCACGCCGGCCAGCGCCAGTTCCAGCGATACCGTCCCGGACGCGATCAGCGCCGCATCGGCCTTGCCGAAAGCCTGCCATTTGCGCTGGGGATCGACGATGATCTCAGGCTTTTCATCCCAGCGGTTGACAGAAGATTTGACGAGGTCGGCGACATGCGGGACGGTCGGCAGCAGCAGCCGCAGGCGGTGGCCGCGCGCGCGCAGGATTGACACCGTCTCGCCGAACGGGTCGAGCAGCCGCCGTACCTCGCCACGCCGCGAACCGGGCAGGACGAGCAGGGTTTTGACACGATCAGGAGAAAGGTCGCGTGGCAGCTCCTGCGCCTTGGCTGCAGCAAGCAAGCCCGCATCGTGCGTCAGGCGATGCCCAACATAGGTGCCCGGTGGCCCGCCGAGCCGCTCCAACTCCTTAACCTCGAAAGGCAGGATGCAGAGGATGTGGTCGACATAGGGCTTCATCGCGACCGCCCTGCCCGGCCGCCACGCCCACACGCTCGGGCAGACATAGTGGATGATCGGAATCGACGGGTTGGCCGCACGCACCTTTTTGGCGACGCGCAACGAAAAGTCCGGACTGTCGATGGTGACGAGGCAATCCGGCTTTTCGTCGGCAACGGTCTTGGCCAGTTGGCTGATCCGCCGCATCAGGCGCGGAAGGTCGCGCAGGACGGCACTGAACCCCATGAGGGCGATCTCACCGGCATCGAATGGCGAGACCAGTCCCAGCGTCTGCAAATGACGGCCGCCGAGGCCGACGAGTTGCACCTCGCGCCCGGCCGCCTGCTTAAGCGAGCGCACTATGTCGGCGCCGAGCAGGTCGCCGGACTCCTCGCCGGCAACAATCGCGATCTTCAATGCCCTGTCAGCCATTGTGCCGCTCCGTCGTGGCAGGCAGGCCAATGACGAACAGGCCGAGTGCGTTGGCGCGCGCGATGGTTTCAGGACCTTCGAGAACCAGCGAACGTCCCGCCTCGACGGCAATCCCGGCAAGCTCGGCTGCATGCGCTGCTTCGACCGTCTGCAGACCGATGGACGGAAGATCCGCTCGCAGTTCCTGACCAGGCTTGGCGCACTTGACCAGGACGCCGCGGGTCTTGCCCGCAATACGGCCGTGGCCGCGTAAAAGCTTTGCCCGCTCAAGCAATCCGGCTGTTCCTTCGATGCCTTCCAGCGCAATGGTCCGGCCACCGATGGCGATCGCGGCCTGGCCGATGTCCAGCGCCCCGATGGCCTTTGCTGCGTCAAGGCCTGCCTCGATGTCACGCCAGTCCGACTTTTGTGGCGCGGCGTTGGTCAGGACGCCTTCGGCGGCGACAAGGCTCGGCACGACTTCATGGGCGCCGACAACCTTTATTCCACGGGCTTCGAGGCCCCTCGCCAAGACCTTCAGCAGGCCATCGTCGCCGCGCGCGAGCGCCATGACGACCAGCGGAATTACCGCGAGCAGGCTGAGACTGGGGCGCAGCGCAAGCAATCGCGGCCGGCGCTTGATCTCGCCTGCAAGCACCAGATGGGTGATCCGGTGCCGCCGTAGCAATGGGACCAGCGAGCCTATACCTTCCAGAGCGAGGCTTTCATGATCGTATCGGGAGAGCACCGCGATGCGGTCGACCTCGCCTTCCATCAGGATGACGAAGGGCGGATAGCCTTGTTCAGCCGAGCCGGCCGCGACTTCGACCGGCAGACTGCCGCCGCCGGCAATGATGCCGACCCTGGAGCCCGGCGGAAGATCAAGACGCGCTGCCGCTGTCTCAGTCTTCGTCATCGACGTCGTCGCCATCGCCGCCCTTGAGCGACGGCACAGCATAGTGCCGCTTGCCGCGACTGGTGATGAAATCGATGATCTTCATGGCGGTCGGCGACGACGCGAACTCCGCCTTGGCGAACTCGATGTTCTCGCCAACAGTGCGGGAACGATCGAAGATCATCCTGTAAGCCTTGCGCAGCACAAGGATTTCGGACCTCGGCAGGCCGGAGCGCTTGAGCCCGATGATGTTGAGACCGCGCAAACTGGCGCGGTTGCCGACCGCTATGGCAAAGGGGATGACATCGCCGACGATCGCGGAGCAACCGCCCAGAAAGGCGTTGTCGCCGATGCGGACAAACTGATGCACTGCGGTCAGGCCGCCGATATAGACATTGTTACCGACCTCGCAGTGGCCGCCCAGCGTTGCGCCATTGGCGAACGTCGCATTGTTGCCGACGACGCAATCATGGGCGATATGGGCGTAGGCGAGGAAATTGCCGTTGTCGCCGACCGTCGTCTCACCGCGGCTGGAATCGGTGCCGAGATGCATCGTCACGCCTTCGCGGATCGTGCAGTTCCTGCCGATGACCAGGGTGGTTCGGCCGCCCTTGTGCTTTGTGTTCTGCGGCGGCGCGCCCAATGTCGCCATCGGGTAGACCTTGGTCGAGGCGCCGATCGACGTCGCGCCCATCACCGAGACATGACTGACCAGTTCGACGTCGTCGCCGATCACCACATCGGCGCCGACATGGCAGAACGGCCCAATGCGCACACCTTGGCCGATTTTGGCGCCTTCCTCGACAATGGAGGAAGCATGGATGGATGTCTTGATTTTCATAAGCACTCGATCGTCAGTCGCTGGTGACCATCATGGCTGAAATCTCGGCCTCGGCCGCCTTGGCGCCGTCGACCATGGCTTCACAAGCGAATTTGAGCAGGTTGCCGCGTTTCTTGATTTTCTTGACATAGATCTTCAACTGGTCGCCGGGAACGACCGGTTTGCGGAATTTGGCGTTGTCGATGGTCAGGAAATAGACCAGCGACGGCTTTTCGGTACCCAGGCTGCGGATACAGATGGCGCCGGCCGTCTGCGCCATCGCCTCAACGATAAGCACACCCGGCATGACCGGCTGCTCAGGGAAATGGCCCTGAAAATGCGGCTCGTTTATGGTCACGTTCTTGATGCCGATGGCGGATTCGTCACCATCGATGTCGACGATACGATCGATCATCAGGAACGGATAGCGGTGCGGCAGGAGCTTCATCAGCCCCATGATGTCGACCGCTTCCAGCGTCGTCGACGCGATCATGTCAGCCATTGCCTCCCTCGCCCTGTTTGCGGGTCCTGGCGAGCTTGCGCAGCATGGCTATCTCCCGCATGGCTTCCGCCATCGGCTGTGCCGGATAGCCGCCCCAGATCTCGCCTGCAGGGACATTGCTCATAAATCCACTTCTGGCGGCAAGCTTGGCCCCTGTCCCTATCGTCAGGTGATCCGCAAGCCCCACGCCGCCGCCCATGGTGACATTGTCACCCACGACCACAGAACCCGAAATACCCGAAAGCCCGGCTATTATGCAATTGCGGCCGATGCGGACGTTATGGGCGATCTGCACGAGATTGTCGATCTTGGTGCCTTGGCCGATGATCGTATCGGACATGGCGCCGCGATCGACGGTGGTGTTGGAGCCGATCTCGACGTCGTCTTGGATAACGACACGGCCGATCTGCGGCACGCGCTCAGGACCCTTGGCCCCGCCGACGAAGCCAAAACCATCCTGGCCTATCCTGGCGCCGCCATGAATGATGACGCGATTGCCGATCAAGGCATACTGGATGCTGGCGCCCGGACCGACATAGCC